>JAUNIU010000030.1 GCA_030523265.1 Eubacteriales bacterium
ATACACTTTTACATAGTCTCCATTTGCTTCTAACATATAGTTCTCAATAAATGTATTATGTATCGAGGTTGTCAGTGGAATATGGTTGGTGCATAAAAGTATATGATCCATAGTAACCCCCAATATCTTTTTTATTCATCCTGGAAATTGATCTGGATGTTTTCAAAATCTCTACTAGTTTAACACACAAATCTTTGGTTGAAAATAGCTCTCGAAAGTGCGTAAAATTTTCGAGAATAAATGTGGATATTGTGGATAACTTTTTGCGTTTTTGGACAAGGCATAAATTGTATAGTTTTCTGGTAGTTTTTGACAAAAAAATATCCACAATGAAATGTGAAGAGATATGCACAAAACAATTGTGGATAATGTGGATAATTATTTTTTGATTAAATCTTCGCCGATTGTTACAACATTTCCTGCCCCCATAGTTATTAACAAATCGCCGTCGATACATTTTTTTGATAAAAATTTTTTGATTTCATCAAAACTGGAAAAATAGTAGGCATCCTTTCCCAGCTTCTTCATCTCTGCCTGTAATGTCTGGGATGAGATATCGCCCGGATCCGCTTCTCGGGCGGCATAAATATCAGTTAAAACCACATTTTCAGCCAGGGATAATGCCTCTGCAAACTCATGGAGCAGGGCTTTGGTGCGACTGTATGTATGCGGTTGAAATACACACCACAGATGCTTGTGTGGATATTTCCCGGCAGCAGTCAAGGTGGCTCTGATCTCGGTCGGATGATGTGCATAATCATCCACTACCGTCACACCCTGGAAGGAACCTTTATGTTCAAAGCGCCGTTCTGTTCCCCGGAAGGCCAAAAGCCCGGACTGAATTTGTTCTATCGGGATCTGATAGTATTCTGCCAGTGCGATAGTGGATAAGGCATTTGCCACGTTGTGTTTGCCGATGACTGCCAGTTGTATGCGGGTGCCTGTGGCGATACCGTTCCGTACCAATTCAAATGAGACGTATCCCTGATCATCAAATTGGATGTCTGATGCCTGATAATCGGCATCATGGTTCAGTCCAAAGGTGATGATTTTGCATTTCAAATTTTTTGTAATCGTATCCAGCTGGTCGATGTCTGAGTTGATGACCAATACGCCATCTTCCGGAATCAACTCGGCAAACTGGCGGAAAGAGGACCGGATATCATCCAGGTCTTTGAAGAAATCCAAATGATCCGCATCTACATTCAGAATGATGCCGGCAGTCGGATGGAACTTCAAGAAGCTGTTGGTGTATTCGCATGCTTCGGTAATAAAATTTTCGGAATGTCCTACACGGATATTGCCGTGGATGGCTTCTAAGATACCGCCCACGGAGATGGTGGGATCTTTCTTGGCCTCCAGAAAAATATGTGTCAGCATGGAAGTTGTGGTGGTCTTTCCGTGGGTGCCGGAAATGCCGATGGCATTTTTATAATTTTTCATTACCTGGCCCACCATCTCGGCGCGTTCCATCATAGGCAGTCCCATCGCCTGGGCTGCCTTAAATTCTGGATTATCTGGATGAATGGCGGCGGTGTACACGACGAAATCAATATCCGGTGTGATGTTTTCCTGCTGCTGACCGTAAATCACCTCAATGCCCAGCGAGGATAAATGTTCCGTTATCTTGCTTTTATTTGCATCAGAGCCTTTTACGATAAAGCCATTCTCCTTTAGTAATTCCGCGAAGCCGCTCATGCTGATGCCACCAATGCCGATGAAGTATGCAGTACATGGATGATTCAAATCAATTTGATACATAATTTTATACCGTCCTATTCTGATAATATATATATGAAGTAATTCCTTGAGTTTCTGCATTTTTAATTTTGTTATTTTTTCGGTGAAAAGGCGCATGCTACTATGAGCAGCATGCGCAATATGCATATAAATTGCATCCGGAAAACGAGTTTTCCGAGTGCAATTTTATGCAATATTTCCACATCGCAGTTTGTGATGTGGACTTTTCACATTAGTTCATGCAACTCAAGGAAGTAATTCAACATTTATACAATTTTATTATAAACATCGGGGATAAAAAAACAATTCCTAAATATTTTTTTTCGGAAATTTTTGGTATTTTTACAAAATCTTGTATAATATGTCTAAAAAAATTAAAAAAATTAAGAAAAATTTATGAAAATTGATTCACAATCCATGTTTAATATGGTATACTAAAAATATTCTAATACTAATATAGCAAGGGGTGATAGTGTGATCAAGAAAGAAATGATAGCGATGTTACTGGCAGGCGGACAGGGGTCCAGACTGGGTGTCCTGACTGCTGATGTTGCCAAGCCGGCGGTGGCTTTTGGCGGAAAATACCGTATTATAGATTTTCCTTTGAGTAACTGTATTAACTCAGGAGTGGATACGGTGGGTGTGCTGACTCAGTATCAGCCACTTCGCTTGAATACACATATCGGAATTGGTATTCCGTGGGATCTGGATCGTAACGTGGGAGGTGTGTCTATCCTTCCGCCGTATGAAAAGAGTACCAGCAGTGAGTGGTATACCGGCACTGCAAATGCCATTTATCAAAATTTACGTTTCATGGAGTATTACAATCCAGACTATGTTTTGATTCTGGGTGGAGATCATATCTACAAGATGGATTATGAGGTGATGTTGGATTTCCACAAGGCAAACAAGGCGGACATTACATTGGCAACGATTCCGGTGCCGATGGAGGAAGCAAGCCGTTTTGGTGTGGTGATTACCGATGAAAACAAACAGATCCAGGAATTTGAGGAAAAGCCGGAACATCCTAGAAGCAACTTGGCTTCTATGGGCATATATATATTCTCATGGCCGGTTCTGCGGGAGGCTCTGATCAAGCTCAAGGACCAGCCGTCATGTGACTTTGGTAAGCATATTATTCCATATTGTCACGAAAAGGGCGATCGTATTTTCGCCTATGAATACAACGGATATTGGAAAGATGTAGGAACTTTAGGTTCTTATTGGGAATCAAACATGGAATTAATCGACCTGATTCCTGTATTTAATCTGTACGAGGAGTTTTGGAAGATTTATACCAAGAGTGACCGGATTCCACCGCAATATATTGCCGCAGATGCGGTCGTAGATAAGGCGATCGTAGGAGAGGCTTCAGAAATATATGGTGAAGTCCATAATTCTGTCATTGGTTCCGGCGTCACGATAGAGGAGGGAGCGATTGTCCGCGACTCCATTATCATGAGTTCTGCCACCATCAAATCGGGGACAGTGGTTGACAAGTCAATCATTGCAGAAAATGTAACGATTGGCGAGAACTGCAAGCTGGGTGTAGGAGAAGAACTTCCAAACAAGGTGAAACCGGATGTATATGCATTTGGCCTGGTAACCATTGGAGAAGACAGCGTGATCCCGGATAATGTGCAGATCGGAAAGAATACGGCGATTTCTGGTGAGACAGAACCGTCAGACTATCCGGATGGCATACTGGCAAGTGGTGAAACATTGATTAAGGTAGGTGACAGATAATGAGAGCGATTGGAATTGTATTAGCAGGTGGTAATAGCAACAGAATGCGGGAACTTTCCAATAAAAGAGCCATTGCAGCGATGCCGGTTGCCGGTGGTTTCCGTAGTATTGATTTTGTCCTTAGTAATATGAGCAACTCTCACATTCAGAAGGTGGCAGTGTTCACACAGTACAATGCGAAGTCTTTGAATGAACATCTGAATTCCTCAAAATGGTGGGATTTTGGTAGAAAACAGGGTGGATTATATGTATTCACACCGACGACGACTCCGGATAACAGTTATTGGTATCGTGGCACAGCAGATGCCATTGCGCAGAATCTTGAATTTTTGAAGAGCAGCCATGAACCATATGTTGTCATTGCATCCGGCGATGGTATCTATAAGATGGATTATAATAAAGTATTAGAATATCATATTGCTAAAAAGGCAGATTTCACTGTGGTAACAGCTGATATCAGTGGTAAGGATGATCCAAGCCGATTCGGTGTACTGCGGGTGGATGATGATGGCAGAGTGACGGATTTTGGGGAAAAGCCGATCAACACAGAGAACAATACAGTTTCCACAGGTGTATATATTGTGCGCCGTCGTATGCTGATTGAACTGATCGAGAAATCTATGCAGGAAGAGCGCTATGATTTCGTAAAGGATGTATTGATTCGTCACAAAAATGTAAAACGTATCTATGCATATCCGCTTGATACATATTGGAGCAACATTTCTTCTGTGGAGTCTTATTTCCGCACCAATATGGATTTCCTGAAGCCGGATGTGCGCAACTACTTCTTTAAAGAGTATCCGGATGTTTATTCCAAGGTGGAAGATCTGCCTCCGGCAAAATACAACATTGGGTCTTCTGTGAAAAATAGTCTGGTATCCAGCGGCTGTATCATTAACGGTACAGTAGAAAACTCCATTCTATTCAAAGAAGTGTATGTGGGCAATAATTGTACGATTAAAAATTCTATCATATTAAATGATGTATATATTGGTGATAATACGCACATTGAGAATTGTATCGTAGAAAGCAGAGATACCATTCGGGCAAACACAAATTATACTTCGGAGGATGGCGAAGTCCGTATCGTGGTAGAAAAGAACGAAAGATACGCACTTTAAGCGGATCAGCAATAAAAACGTGTGAAGTAAAAAGGAGTTTCTTCCTATTATAAAAGGGAGTAAGGGAGCTCTGCACGACATACTAACCAAAGGAGGTTACACAAAAGTGCAGGTAACAGATGTAAGAGTTCGCAAAATTGCGAAAGAGGGTAAAATGAAGGCTGTTGTTTCGATCACATTGGATGAGGAATTTGTAGTACATGACATCAAAGTGATTGAGGGAGACAAAGGATTGTTCATCGCGATGCCAAGTCGCCGTGCGGGTGATGGCGAATACCGTGATATTGCACATCCCATTAATTCCGAGACCAGGGAAAGATTGCAACGGATTATTTTAGAGCAATATGATAAAGCAATGGCTGAATCAGCTGAGCCAGTGGGTTCCGTAGGTTCAGAGGAGGAGTAGATAATTTTAGGCTGATATTATTTAACAGGGTTGTGCGTTTTGCACAACCCTGTTTGATGTTTATGCGTCATGGAGATTAGGCACGACATAAGGCAATAACAGAAACAGTAAGAGACTATTTTGCTCTGCCTACGATTTCATATATGATGATTTCATCTAAACTTTTCTGTAAATCCTGGTAATCCTGTTCGGAAGCCTGATCGATCTCCCGGCGCAATTTTTTTAACCGCCCCATTTCAAAGCTGTATTTTTCCATCAGCCATTCGATACACAGATACTCGGTATAATAATTTGGCGGAATATAGGTCGGATAATTGGAATTGATTCGCATCGGTTCCGGATATTGAAAAGGAAGATCTTTTCTTTTGTGGTGGTGCAAACTTGCCAATGTTTTGCCTAAGCCGAGAATACTACGACCGATGGTGAAAAAGGCAAAGACCACCAGAACCGGCACATAAAAGTACAAAAATATCCAGGGAATAACATCCACCATATCCACTAAGGCATAAACCACCACAAGAGAGATTGCCAAGCCAATAGAGTATATCCATATGTCTGTGATCAGTCCCTTTTTCTGTTTTTCCAGCGTTACCAACTGTTTTTCGTAACGTTTCATCTCGTATTCAATCCGCTCGTATTTTTCAATACACTCTGCTAACAGTTTGCCCCTCATTTTATATCCCTTCTGCGAAATTTGTCTATCAAAAAGAAAAATTTTGCGATACAACGTAATCAAAGTTTCTATGGTATTTACGTGTATTTCCATAATGATATCTTAACATACACAGAGGTTGAATACAATGTGATGTATTTCGTTTTCTTTTTTATGAGTTGCAGAGGTTTGTCGGTTTTTGTCGAAAGCTGTCGAATAATTTACCTTGAAGGTATTTCGGGGAAAACATATACTTTAATTTGGAAAGTTAAAATACACATCAAATGGAGGTTTCGAAAATGAAAAAGAAGATGATTGCGACACTGATCTTAGCTGCTCTTATTGTGATTCCCATGCATCCAAGCGTGGTGACAGCTGCCATCAAGGTTACAAAGTCACATAGTGCTTCTAAATATGTGACTAGAAAGGTTGACGGTACTGCTTATACCGTTAGTGGAACGGTAAATTATGACAAAAACGGTGGATTGCTATCTAAGGACTTTGCTGTCTGGTATGGGAATGTCTCACATGATCGTAAAGAGTGCGGTACGGATTATGTGATGTATTATGAAAAAGTAGAGCATGCTAGATTTCATTTGCCGTATGTAAAAGATCATCAGAAAAGTTTTTACGATCAAAAAAATGTAGCGAAAAAGTATACCTATGCAAAGTTACGTATGGATACGCTGGCGGGGGAATATGAATTGCGTGCAAATGAATAGTATACATTCTGTATAAAGTAATCATACACATTTTAGAGAAAAGATGGGAGAGTTTTCATGATCAAGAAACTGAGATGCACATGGCATATTGCATGTAATATGCTTCTGGGGAAATTAATAAAGAATTTTCTGCTTTTGCTGTTGTTGATCGCTACATGCCTGCTCATAGGCATTTCCCTTTTGGTAATAAATTTTAAATATTTTGATGCGATGGAGATCCGCAAACTGTGTGATGCGGAACGAACCGGTCGGATTACGCTGGATTGGGATGTGGATGCAGATTTCAGTTTGGAAGATGCAGCAAAATGGTTTCGCAAGGTAGAAGAAATAGAATATATAGAGGGGATTGGCAATTTTGTAGATTGTGGGATAGAGGAAGTGGATCCTGTGATTGCCCGGATGCAGGAGGGACATCATTATACTTCACTATATGATGGCACAGATTTGATTGAGGATACCGTTATGAACAGAGGAATGCTGGATGTTTTTGATCTGCAGTGGGAGAGCCGGGCAAATGCTCCGGTAGAGGGCATTATCCTGGGCTGGCAGTATCGGGAGAAGTTTCAGGATCAGGAGGTTTTGCACTGTGCGGAAGGTGATATTCCGATTCTGGGTTTTACCTGCAGGGGTTCCCGATGGCTGTCTCATGAGGTGGCTGGCAGGAGCATGCCGGAAATCACTGCTTTGGTGGATACCGGCTATATGTGTTTTGATCTTTACGATGATTCCGAAGAAGATCCGTCTGACCAGCGCTGGTTCCGCCTGCGGAATGCGGATGACTATGAAAAGTTTACGGCTGAGGTCGAGCGGCTGGCACAGGAGCAGGGAATCATGGCAAGGGTATATCCCATGACGGAGTATATTCGTCTGGAGGCAGAGCGAAATGAAAAGATTTTTGCAGAGCTGATCCGTTACGCCCAGGGCGCGATGGGTGTCATTATCCTGTTTTTAGTTTTGATAAAGCTGTATTCTTTCTGGCGGAATAAAAGACAGTATGGCGTATTCTATTCTTCCGGGATGACAGGACGAAAAATCATAGCAAGCATCTGGATGGAAAACTGCGCACTCTTTTATACGGCGTTACTGATCGCGTATATTATATTATGGAACAGCTTTGCTGTGTTAGCGAGGATAGGTCATGGCTCTTATGGCGCCCTTGAGGGGATTGTGCAGACACTTTTACGCGGACGGGTATTTGCAGAGGAGTTTATGATTATTTCTGTCTGTTGTATCGTAACGTCTGTGATTCCGGCATTTGTATTTAATAGGATACCGCCGCTTAGTATGGTAAAAGATTTTTACGAATAGAAAGTACATGATTGATGAGGTAAAACGATATGATTCGATTGGATTCCGTGGAGAAGGAATATAAGAAACCGTATAAAAAAGTATTGGATAAGGTCTCTTTTGAAATACAGAATCAGGAGATGGTTGCCGTCATGGGGAAATCCGGGGCGGGAAAATCCACGCTCTTGTCTCTGCTTGGCTGTTTGGAAAAGCTGGACGGGGGGACATATTGGTATGATGATGTGGAAGTATCCAAACTAAGGAAAAGGGAGATGCATCAGTTCCGGAAGCAGCACATTAGCTATATCTTTCAGAATTTTGAATTAATTCCCCAGTATACCGTTTATGAAAATGTGGAGGTTCCTCTGCTTGCCAGGGATATCACAAACCGAAAGAAAATTATTCACAAAGCACTTGAGGAAGTAGGGATACTGGAGCACAGACGCAAAAAGATCAACAAATTGTCTGGCGGGGAACAGCAGCGTTGCGCCATTGCCCGCGCATTGGTGGCTGATACGGATATTATACTGGCAGATGAGCCAACAGGGGCTTTGGATGAGAAAACTGCCGATGAAATTATGGACATCCTGACCGGATTGAATCAAAAGGGAAAGTCGGTTATCATAGTAACGCATGATAAAGATATTGCGAATAAGTGCCATAGGATTATCCGGATGAAAGATGGAAAAATAGTGGAGTAGGGGAAGATGTTAGATTTAAAAGCCTTTATGCTGTCGAATGTAGTTACAATTATTGGCATATATATTGCGCTGGTTCTCACAGTTCCAGTTCATATCAAGCAATCCGCCGCAGAGAGCAGCCGAATATTTTATTTTCGAGCTTATATCAGTGGTTGCGAACAGACCTTGGATGAGGAAGAAATTGAGGCATGGTTAAAGGCGCTTCGACCAATACGCCAGAGCAGCCATGTGATACATTTGGAATTGCAGGATGAAGACGAAATAGAACTGATTGAGGATGGAAGTTTCGCTTCCGCAGAGGACAGGTTTCTGCGTGGTGAAATAGAAAGTGCGAGTGAGTATTTGCAGCAGAAGCAGCTGTTTTGTTATGTGGAAGGAAGCGTGGTTCTGACAGAAGAACAAGAACAACTGGACAGGGTCTGTCAGGATTTTGGCATGACTCTTGAGATGTCAGATCCTGCGGGGAAAAAACAAAGCGATGCGGCAAAGACAAAAGAACAATTCTATAAAATCATGTTTCTGATCGCAGCGGTATGTAGTTTGATCGTGCTGTTTGTGGTGGAATTTTTCTGGTTCCAATCCAGGGAAAAGGCATGGCGTGTCAGGCGTCTGTTTTGCATTTCCTGGATTACTATAATAAAAGAAACGGCATTGACGCAGGGGATGCTGCTGGTTGTTGCTCTGGTGGCGGCTTTGGGAAGTATGGTACTTTATTATCATTTTGGTATATGGCAAATAATGAAAAGTGCAGTCATGGTATTGAGTGCTTTTTTGTTTCTGGTATTGACTTTTTGCTGTTTCTTTGTTTCTCGCGATTAGAATGATATTAACCCGACGCCATTGATGGCTGCTTTTATATTGCATTGCCAGAGAAACCGGTTTCGGGTTTCTTCTATATTAATAGGTAAGGAATGGTATATGCCAGACGGATACAATGTGTGTGTTCGGAAAGAGTGGTCGTTTTTCTGCAAAAAATAAAAATTGAAAAAATAAAAAAAATACTTGCAATCCCTGAAAAAGTGGTGTATATTAATAAATGCTGTGACATTGATAGCGTAGAAGCGTGAGGTTGCTGCTGTCCGGTGACGGACAGGAGGTTTTCCGTGGAGCGAATGTCATGTTAGAAAACTGGCGACAAGTCACTGTACGAAAATCCAATATTTTGTCTGATGAATCGGGCAGATGTCCGAGGAATACAGATAAGACGGGGGATTCCTATGCGAAATGCTGTAAACCAATAGGATACACCCGGGTAAGTGTACAGTCACCACTTGTTGCGCTTAAATCAAGCGGACATAGCCGGAAAGACCGGCAAGATCAGTAATGTCTGCAAAAGTGCGAAAAGGAGGCGGCTTTTTTTATGGCAACAAATGTAATGAGAATTACACTGAAAGCGTATGACCACAATCAGATCGATCATGCTGCTGGAAAGATCATTGAGACAGTCAAGAAGACGGGGGCGCAGGTGAGCGGTCCGGTACCTCTTCCAACGAAGAAGGAAGTTGTTACGATTCTTCGTGCTGTACACAAGGACAAAGATTCCAGAGAGCAGTTCGAGCAGAGAACACACAAGAGACTGATTGATGTGATCGCGCCTACTCAGAAGACCATTGAGGCATTGACAAAAATGGAAATGCCATCTGGTGTAGCAGTAGTGCTGAAAATGAAAGAGAAATAAATTCATACTTGTGAATTTTCTCAAAGAGATTAAGAGAAAGTCCTTAGGGTTTATATAGATCTGCGGTTATGCAGAGAAGTTTTTGGTTTACAAACTTGCACAGCATTTATTAGCTGTTATAGACCGTCTAGGATGAATATCGGACGGGCTCTGATCCTGTCGGAGTGACGGAGGTGAGAGGTCCTGCGGTATTCCGCTGTAGATTAACAGGAGGTGCAACATTATGAAGAAAGCTATTTTAGCTACGAAGATCGGTATGACACAGATCTTCAACGAAAACGGAGTATTAACTCCCGTTACTGTACTTCAGGCTGGTCCTTGCTATGTAACACAGGTAAAGACAGTTGACAATGATGGGTACAGTGCAGTGCAGGTGGGCTTTGTGGATAAGAAAGATAAGATTATCACCAAAGATGCTGCCGGCAAGAAGGAAGTAAAGAGAGCTCATGGCGTAAACAAGCCATTGCAGGGACATTTTGCAAAAGCAGGTGTAACCGGCAAGAGATATCTGAAAGAATTTAAGTTTGAGGACGCTGAGGAGTACACACTTGGTCAGGAGATCAAAGCAGACATCTTTGAAGCAGGAGATAAGGTGGATGCAACTGGTACTACCAAGGGTAAGGGATTCCAGGGTGCTATTAAGAGACATGGTCTTCACAGAGGACCAATGGGGCATGGTTCCAAGTTCCACAGACATGCAGGTTCTAACGGTGCTTGTTCTGATCCTAGCCGTGTATTCAAGGGCAAGAAGATGCCTGGTCAGATGGGTGGCGTGCAGAGAACGATCCAGAATCTTGAGATCGTCCGCGTAGACGCTGAGCAGAATCTGATTCTGGTTAAGGGCGCTGTTCCTGGACCAAAGAAGGCATGCATAGTGATCAAGGAAAGCGTTAAGGCTGCATCAGCAAAAGCTGATTAATTATTCTTTTGGAAAGGAGGAACACACAGATGGCTAACGTATCTGTTTATAATATGGAAGGCAGCGAAGTTGGTAAGTTGGATCTGAATGATAAGGTATTCGCTGTTGATGTAAATGAGCATTTAATGCATATGGCTGTAGTGTTACAGCTGGCAAATAAGCGTCAGGGTACTCAGAAAGCTAAGACACGTTCTGAAGTGCGTGGCGGTGGTAGAAAACCTTGGAGACAGAAGGGAACCGGTCATGCAAGACAGGGTTCTATCAGAGCTCCACAGTGGACAGGTGGTGGAGTGGTATTTGCTCCGGTACCTAGAGATTATTCCTTTAAGATGAACAAGAAGGAAAAAGCAGGCGCGATCAAGTCTGCACTGACTTCCAGAGTAAATGAAGAGAAGTTCTTCGTATTAGATTCTCTGAAGTTTGATGAGATCAAGACTAAGAAAATGGTCGGCGTTCTCGATGCATTAAAGGTCAACAAAGCACTGGTTGTGTTAGATGGAGATAACGACAATGTCGCTTTATCTGCCAGAAATATCGAAGGTGTTCGCACAGTGCCGGTAAATGCAATTAATGTATATGACATCTTAAAGTATGAGACAGTAGTTATCACAAAGGATGCTGTTTCCAAGATTGAGGAGGTGTACGCATAATGGCAGATTTGAAATATTATGATATCATTCAGAAGCCGATCATCACAGAGAAGTCGATGGAAGCTATGGGCGAGAAGAAGTACACTTTCGCAGTGCACACAGATGCAACAAAGTCTCAGATCAAGGAAGCGGTTGAAAAGCTTTTTGAGGGAACCAAAGTTGCTAAGGTCAACACCATGAACCTGGAAGGTAAGACACGTCGTCGTGGAAGAACTTCCGGCAAGACTGCTAAGTCTAAGAAGGCGATTGTGAAGCTGACAGAGGACTCAAAAGATATCGAAATCTTCGAAGGTCTGTAAGATAAAAGATATCGGGACTTCAACAGCAAATAAAATACACCGTGTGGAAAACCTATCACACGGGTCGTTGTAAAGAAGGAAAGGAGACAACGTCATGGGAATTAAAACATTTAACCCATATACACCGTCTAGAAGACAGATGTCTGTACTTGACAAGGCTGAGATCACAGCTGACAAGCCGGAGAAGTCTTTGACAGTGTCATTGAAGAAGAATGCCGGACGTAATGCGCAGGGTAAGATCACTGTCAGACATCGTGGTGGCGGATCTAGAAGAAAATATAGAATTATTGATTTTAAGAGGAATAAGGATGGTATTCCTGCTACTGTTAAGACCATCGAGTATGATCCAAACAGAACAGCAAATATCGCCCTGGTAGCATATGTAGATGGTGAGAAGAGATACATTCTCGCGCCGGAAGGTCTGAAGGTTGGACAGAAGATCATGAATGGTCCTGAGGCTGAGATCGCAGTTGGTAACTGCCTGCCACTGGAGAATATTCCGGTAGGTACACAGGTACACAACATCGAGCTTCATCCTGGTAAGGGCGGACAGATGGTTCGTTCTGCTGGTAACAGCGCGCAGCTGATGGCTAAGGAAGGAAAGTATGCAACACTTCGTCTGCCATCTGGCGAGATGAGAATGGTTCCGATCGTTTGTCGTGCAACGGTAGGTGTCATTGGTAACGGTGAACATGCACTGGTAAACATTGGTAAAGCTGGTCGTAAGCGTAACATGGGTATCAGACCTACGGTTCGTGGTTCTGTTATGAACCCGAATGACCATCCACACGGTGGTGGTGAAGGCAAGACAGGTATCGGTCGTCCAGGTCCATGTACACCTTGGGGTAAACCTGCTCTTGGCTTGAAGACGCGTAAGAAGAACAAACAGTCAAACAAGATGATCATAAGAAGAAGAGATGGTAAGGCGTTAGCTAAATAGTTAAGCCTGGCGTTAGCAAAATAGCTAAGGCAAAATAACAGCAAAAGTGTTTCTGATTTGTGAAAAGGAAACAATCAAGAAACACTGTATGCTGTAAGGAAGACGCCGAAACAGCGTTTTCTGGAGATCGAGTTGTTGATTAGCCGGTATGACCGGCAGAATGGAGGATACAATGGCACGTTCATTAAAGAAAGGACCTTTCGCTGACAAGAGCCTCTTAAAGAAGGTTGATGCTCAGGTGGCATCCGGCGACAAGCAGGTCATTAAGACATGGTCTCGTCGTTCCACTATTTTCCCATCATTCGTTGGATTGACATTTGCGGTACATGATGGTAGAAAGCATGTACCTGTATATGTGACAGAGGATATGGTAGGACACAAGTTAGGCGAGTTCGTTGCTACCAGAACCTACAGAGGTCATGGTAAGGACGAAAAGAAGGGTCGTTAAGAGTGAGGAAGTTTCTAAGCTGCCAGTAAAGCTAAGAAATATCGAATTTGCTCTGGAGAAATGCGAAGTCAGCATTGCTCCGATGACCAACCGACATGATTCGATGCAAAAGCGTCGTGTCATAAAAATGAACCACCCGGTACGGTGGAACGTTTCCGAAAAACGATGGCAGCGTAAGCTGCTGGCAATTATACAGAGATTTGAAAGGAGGCTTCATCCATGGCAAAGGGACATAGATCTCAGATCAAGAGAGAGAGAAATGAGAACCAGAGAGACACCAGACCTTCTGCTAAGTTATCTTATGCAAGAGTATCTGTTCAGAAGGCTTGTTATGTGTTAGATGCCATCAGAGGCAAAGATGTGGAGACAGCGATCGGTATTTTATCTTATAATCCTAGATACGCTTCCAGCATCATTTTGAAGTTATTACAGTCTGCAGTTGCAAATGCTGAGAACAACAACGGTATGAATCCGGAGGATTTATATATCGAAGAGTGTTTCGCAAATAAAGGACCGACAATGAAGAGAATCAGACCGAGAGCTCAGGGTAGAGCATACCGTATTGAGAAGAGAATGAGCCATATCACGATCATTCTGAACGAGCGTTAAAACAGTCTGATTTATGAAAGGAGATTAAAATGGGACAGAAAGTTAATCCTCATGGTTTAAGAGTCGGCGTTATCAAGGACTGGGATTCCAATTGGTATGCAGAGGACAAATTTGCAGACTATCTTGTAGAAGATTACAAGATCAGAGAATTCGTAAAGAAGAAATTATATAGCGCCGGTATCTCAAAGATTGAGATCGAGAGACCTACTGACAAGGTCAGAGTTATCATTCATACAGCAAAACCTGGTTTTGTTATTGGTAAGGGTGGTGCTGAGATCGAGAACTTAAAGAAAGAATTGCTGAAGGTTCTGGATCGCAAGGTAGCATTAGATATCAAGATCATGGACATCAAGAATCCGGATAAGCATGCGCAGTTAGTAGCTGAGAACATTGCCGGACAGTTGGAGAATCGTATCTCTTTCCGTCGTGCGATGAAGTCTGCGATGAGCAGAACATTGAAGACTGGTGCAAAGGGTATCAAGGCTGCTTGTTCCGGACGTTTAGGCGGTGCCGATATGGCTCGTACAGAGTTCTATAGTGAGGGAACTATTCCACTTCAGACCCTGCGTGCAGACATTGACTATGGCTTCGCAGAGGCTGACACAACTTATGGTAAGGTTGGTGTAAAGGTATGGATCTACAATGGTGAAGTACTGCCAGCCAAGAGCAATACCAAAAAGGAAGGGAGCGATAAATAATGTTAATGCCAAAGAGAGTGAAACATCGTAAGCAGTTCCGTGGTAGAATGACAGGTAAAGCGCTCAGAGGAAATAAGATCACATACGGTGAGTATGGTATTGTTGCTTTAGAGCCAGCCTGGATCAAATCAAACCAGATCGAAGCAGCCCGTGTCGCTATGACTCGTCATATCAAGCGTGGTGGTAAGGTTTGGATTAAGATTTTCCCAGATAAGCCAGTGACTAAGACTCCTGCCGAGACTCGAATGGGTAAAGGTAAAGGTGCTTTGGAGTATTGGGTAGCTGTAGTAAAACCTGGTCGTGTTATGTTTGAGATTTCCGGTGTATCCGAAGAGGTAGCCAAAGAAGCACTTCGTCTTGCAACACATAAGTTGCCGATCAAGTGTAAAGTGGTATCTCGCGCAGACTTAGAAGGAGGTGCGGGCAGTGAAGAGTAAGCAGTTATTAGAAGAATTAAGAACAAAATCTGTTGCCGAGCTGAATGAAGATTTAGTAGCAGCAAAGAAGGAACTCTTCAATCTGAGATTCCAGAACGCAACGAATCAGCTGGATAATACCAGTCGTATCAAAGAGGTTAAGAAAAATATTGCCAGAATCCAGACAGTGCTCGCAGCACAGGATTAATTTGCGGAAGGCAAAAGAAAATATTCTGTTATATTGATAAGTATGACGAAAGGAGGACTTAGGTCGTGGAGAGAAATCTTAGAAAGACTCGTGTAGGTAAGGTTGTTAGTGATAAGATGGATAAAACAATCGTTGTTGCAGTCGTAGATAACGTAAAGCATCCACTTTACGGTAAGATCGTCAAGAGAACTTACAAGTTAAAGGCTCATGATGAGGAAAACACATGCAAGATCGGTGATAGAGTAAGAGTAATGGAGACAAGACCATTATCGAAAGATAAGAGATGGAGACTTGTAGAAGTGATCGAGAGAGCAAAATAATTTTTGCGGAATATGGAGTTAAGAGTGAATGTTTCACTCTGCAGGTTTGTGTCTGCACTGCGACACAAACGTTGCAAGATGCACAAATTGCAGTGCAGAAATGAGGAGAAATCATGGTACAGCAGGAATCAAGACTGAAAGTAGCTGATAATACAGGTGCTAAAGAACTTCTTTGTATCAGAGTTATGGGTGGTTCCACCAGAAGATACGCAAGTGTCGGTGATATCATCGTTGCTTCTGTTAAAGATGCAACACCAGGCGGTGTTGTAAAGAAGGGTGACGTGGTGAAGGCAGTTGTGGTTCGTACGGTAAAGAGCATCCGTCGTCCAGATGGATCTTACATCAAATTTGATGAGAATGCAGCAGTTATCATTCGTGATGACAAGACACCAAGAGGAACACGTATCTTTGGACCAGTCGCTAGAGAGTTAAGAGACAAACAGTTTATGAAGATTGTCTCCTTAGCACCAGAAGTATTATAAGGGAGGTGTAAGTCGTGGCAACAAATAAGATTAAGAAAGGTGATACCGTTCGCGTAATCACCGGTAAAGATAAAGGTAGAGAGGGTAAAGTCACCGCTGTCAAAGATGGCAAGGTAGTGATCGAAGGTATTAACCAGGTTACAAAGCATACCAAACCAAGTCAGGCAAATCCACAGGGTGGTATCGTACAGCAGGCTGCTCCTATCGATGTGTCAAACGTTATGTACGTAAGCAAAGGAAAAGCTTCCCGTGTTGGTTTTGAAATCAAAGATGGCAAGAAGGTTCGTGTTGCAAAGGCAACAGGAGAAGTGATTGACTAAGTTCAGAAAGGAGGCAGTTGACGGTGACTCGCTTAAAAGAGACTTATCTTAATGAAATCGTTGATGCAATGACCAAAAAGTTTGGTTATAAAAACGTAATGCAGGTACCTAAGCTTGATAAGATCGTTATCAATATGGGTGTCGGTGAGGCAAAAGAGAACTCAAAGGTTCTCGATGCAGCAGTGGCTGAGCTGGAGATTATCTCCGGACAGAAGCCGGTTGTAACAAGAGCAAAAAATTCTATCGCTAACTTCAAGTTAAGAGAGGGTATGCCGATCGGATGTAAGGTTACCTTAAGAGGCGATAAGATGTATGAATTTTTAGATCGTCTTGTAAATTTAGCATTACCTCGTGTACGTGACTTCCGTGGTGTAAATCCGGATTCATTTGATGGCAGAGGGAACTATGCGCTTGGAATCAAGGAGCAGTTAATCTTCCCTGAGATCGAGTATGACAAGGTTGATAAGGTCAGAGGTATGGATGTAATTGTAGTTACAACAGCCGAGACTGATGAAGAAGCTCGTGA
This sequence comes from Eubacteriales bacterium, assembly GCA_030523265.1. GTDB lineage: Bacteria > Bacillota > Clostridia > Lachnospirales > Lachnospiraceae > Butyribacter. The sequence goes on from JAUNIU010000030.1 coordinate 16,889, forward strand.
ATTATTAACACAGTTCGGCATGCCGTTCAAGAAATAAGGAGGAAAAATCATGGCTAAGACTTCTATGAAGGTAAAGCAGCAGCGCAAAGCTAAATTCTCTACCAGAGAATATAGCCGTTGTAGAATTTGTGGTCGTCCACATGCTTATTTGAGAAAATACGGAATTTGCAGAATCTGCTTCCGTGAGTTAGCTTATAAAGGACAGATTCCAGGCGTGAAGAAAGCAAGCTGGTAAGGAGGTAAAACAAGATGATGACGAGCGATCCTATTGCAGATATGCTTACAAGAATTCGCAATGCGAATACAGCAAAGCATGATACAGTAGATGTACCTGCTTCTAAGATGAAGGTTTCTATCGCAGAGATCCTCTTAAAAGAAGGTTACATTAAGAAATTTGATATGATTGACGTTGATGGAATCAACATGATTCACATTACGTTGAAATATGGCGCAGACAAGAAAGAGAAGATTATCACAGGCTTAAAGAGAATCTCTAAGCCGGGTCTTCGTGTTTACGCTGGTAAGGATGAGCTTCCTAAGGTACTTGGTGGACTTGGTATTGCCATCATTTCCACAAACAAGGGTGTAATGACTGACAAAGAAGCTAGAAAAGAAAATGTTGGTGGTGAGGTACTTGCATTTATCTGGTAGTCAAATACATTATATTTGCTTATCCAATAAATAGTATCTGGTAATTATGAAACAACGCATTGTAATCACCGGATAGAGTACACACTAGAGCAAGAGTATCCTGTTCCAGGGATACTCGGAATGAATATATGGAGGTGCACGGCATGTCACGAATCGGAAAAATGCCTATCGCGGTACCAGCAGGTGTCACTGTTGATATTGCAGAAAATAATAAAGTGACTGTAAAGGGACCAAAGGGAACTCTGGAAAGAGTATTACCAGCGGAGATGACCATTAAGAAGGAAGGCGAGGAGATCGTTGTAACTCGTCCAAACGACTTAAAGAAAATGAAATCTTTGCATGGTCTCACAAGAACTCTGATCAATAACATGGTTATTGGTGTAACAGAGGGTTATGAGAAGAAGCTCGAAGTAAACGGTGTAGGTTACAGAGCGCAGAAGCAGGGTAAGAAGTTAGTTCTTTCACTGGGATATTCTCATCCGGTAGAGATGGAAGATCCAGAAGGAATCGAGGTAACGGTCGATGGCCAGAACGAAATTACCGTTAAGGGTATCGATAAGGAAAAGGTTGGCCAGTACGCAGCCGAGATCAGAGAAAAGAGAGCTCCAGAGCCATATAAGGGCAAAGGTATCAAATAT
>JAUNIU010000264.1 GCA_030523265.1 Eubacteriales bacterium
TTATTCTCCGGTCTCATGTTGTTATTATTATTTGTGCAACCACAGCCATTATCTGGTCTGGAAGTATTATTTGCACAGCCGGATCCATTGTCTGGTCTCGTATTATTATTCGCGCAGTCGCCGTTGTCATCCGGCATCATGCCATTGTTCATGCTATTACGGTTCATATCACGCCGGCCCATGCCTCCACGGTTCATGCCATAATAGCCCATAGCATTTCGATTGATCATGTTAGGATTCATGAGATACCTCCTCTCCGGTTCTGTACACTTTTTGGTACACATCCACAGAACGGCAGATCTAAGCAAGGGAAAATAGTAGCTCTCTCCAGAGCTTTTTCCGGGCAGTAGGTCTGATCCCATTGCTGGATTGGTACATATCCAATGCCTAATGGCATTCCCTGTAAGGGATCTTTCTTCATACATGGCTGTTCCGGACAGGTATTGCCTGTGTTGCAGCCCATTCCATTTCTGTTATTCATTGTGACGTTCCTTTCCTAAATAATAGCGGAATAATTTTCCGTGCTAATTCATATATATGTAATTTGGTGCAATTTGTGAATGTTTCTATCTTATTCCGATGAAGTGTTCTTGTGTGATAACTGGTGTGAAATCGCATAGAATGTATGGATAGGACAAGAAACCAGAAAGGAGCATAGTAGAGATGGATCGCATGGAGAGAGCGCAATATGCGAAGAAAAATGTCAGAAACCATCCGGTGAAAAATATCAGTCGGATACACATTCTGTCACGAATCATGGCATTAGTGTTTTTGGTGGCAATCGCAGGAATTTTTCTGCAACACTACCAGAAAGAAAACACGGGCGGAATCAATCATCCCAAAGTCCAGGATTCCCGAACAGCGAAGCAATGCAGGCAGGATTTTGATGCATTAATGACGCAGATTTTTCAGAATGAAGTGATGTCGGATAGCATGACTTTGAATTATATGTTAAAGGATCCCGCACAATATGGATTGACAGAGGAAACACCTTCTCTGGGGCACTACTCATTGGAGGGAATGCAGGCGAATTTGGCAATATCGGAGAATTGGCTCGCAGCACTGGAAACTTTTGATTATGACAAATTGCGGGAAGATCAACAGCTGGATTATGATGTGGTATATACTGTTCTCAAACAAAGTATGGGGGCATCAGATATATTGGAATATTCGGAGTGTCTGGGTCCAACCACAGGTATACAGGCACAGTTGCCGGTGCTTTTGGTGGAGTACGATTTCAGGGACAAAGCATCTGTGGAAACATATATTCAGCTTTTGGGTATGGTGCCCACATATTTCCAGGAAATACTAACCTTTGAACAAAAGAAATCGAAGGATGGCTTGTTTATGAGCGATCGTATCGCCGAATCCATCATAAGCGGATGTCAGGATTTTATATCAGAGCCGGAGAAAAATTATCTGATCACCACGTTTGCAAGTAGATTACAACCATTAAATTTGTCAGCAGAGGACCAGCAAAAACTTGAGGAAGCCAATAAACAGGCAGTGATAAAACAGGTCATTCCCGCATATCAGACCTTGATCAATGGATTAAAAGCGTTGGAAGGGACTGGAAAAAATGAGAAAGGATTGTGTGGTCTGAAAAAGGGACAGCAATACTATGAATATCTGTTACATACCAAAACCGGATCGGATCGTTCTGTGAAGGAGATTGCGACAATATTAGATAAGACGATAGAAGAAAATAAGAAAGTGATGGCTAAGTTGGTTGCGGATGACACGGAGATTTATACAAAAGCACAAGAGGTAAAGTATCCCTGTGAGAAACCGGAGGAAACGATACAGTATTTACAACAGCAGATTGCAAAAGATTTTCCGGCATTGCCTGAGGGAGTCGCATGTCAGGTGAAATATGTGGATGCCTCTTTGGAGGACAGTATGAGTCCGGCATTTTATCTGACACCTGCTATGGATGATTATCAAAACAACACCATGTATCTCAATGGAAGTGATCAATATGATCTATCTAAGGCATTTACCACGATAGCCCATGAGAGCTATCCGGGACATTTGTACCAGACCTGCTATTTTTATTCACAGGAGCACAACCCGATACGAAATGCCGTGAGCATCGGCGGGTATACTGAGGGTTGGGGAACCTATGCCGAATTATATAGTTATCGGCTGGCTGGTTTGGAGGAGGATGTGCAGACATTATTGTATACCAATACCATATTGACATTGGCGATTTATGCCAAGGCAGATCTGGAAGTGAATTATAACGGTTGGGATTTTAAGAAACTAAAAAGTTATCTGTCGGATTTTGGATTTAGCAAATCCAGCAGCCGGGCAATTTTTGATGCGGTAGTGGGGGAACCGGTGAGCTATATGCCATATACGTTAGGCTATCTGGAGATTGAGGATTTGCGGTCAACAGCAGAGCAGAAGCTGGGAGAAAAGTATACGCTGAAGGGATTTCATGAATTTTTTCTCCAGACAGGACCGGCACCGTTTTCTGTGTTGCGGGACCGGTTGGAGCAGTGGATCGCAGAGCAGAGTTAGTCGTTTAGGGTGAGAAAAAAGAGGGGAAATCGTGAACGATTAGACCTGCCAAAAAATAGACTTGCAGCTTAGCCACAGATAGGATAACATTACATAGAGTGATTTGACAGTATGACACACAATGATACAAGGGGAGGAACAGGGGAAATGAACAAAAGAGTAGGAATTGGTTTGATTCTGGGATTGAGCTTATTATTTTGCATAGGCATCTATTGTAAACAGAATGCGCGATATCGTGTAGAGGCTTCCACGGAGATGGTGACGGAGATGGCGGTGGACGATTCGGCAGATCTTACCAACGAACCAAACGCGACGGCAACGATACAGCCGACGGACGAACCAAATATAACTGCGACGCCGGAGCCGACGGACGAACCAAACATA
>JAUNIU010000265.1 GCA_030523265.1 Eubacteriales bacterium
AGTGGTACACATATGAATATGACGCCAATAACCGCTTGATTCAGCGCACAGATTATTATGATAATGGACAGGAAATTGTTTCCGAGGTAAATCAACAGTATACCTATGACAGCAATGGAAATGAGGCAAGCCATACATATTACGATCAGCGTGTCGTTTATGAATACCAGAAGGTCGAGAGAACACCGGTTTCTGCCATCTTCCGCGATATTTCTGCCGGTGCGTGGTATACCGAAGCGGTACAGTATGTCTATGATAACGGTATCATGAAGGGCATGGAAGACAGCACCTTTGCGCCGGGTATATCGATGACGCGCGCCATGGTCGCACAGATCATGTATGCGCAGGCTGGTTCTCCGGCAGTTTCCGGCAATATGCCGTTTACCGATGTACCGTCCGGCAAGTGGTATTATGCAGCAATCCTGTGGGCGAATCAGAACGGCGTCATAGCTGGTATGGGCGACGGCACGTTTGCGCCGAATGACAACATCACGCGTCAGGAATATGCCGCGATCTTGTATCGTTATGAGAATTCCCCGGCGGTTTCCGGCTCTTTGGATTTCACGGATGCCAACACGGTTTCCAGCTGGGCAAAGAACGCGATGCTGTGGGCAAACCAGAATGGTATTATCAATGGTACAGTCGACAACGGCGTCACTAAGCTCGACCCGAAGGGCACAGCAACACGCGCACAGAGCGCAGTGATTCTGATGGGATATCTGGAAAAGTAGCAGTGATAGAATAATGTGTATAGGTGGATATGCAGGTATATTATGACATATCCACCTTTTTCTCAGACGACTTGAAATGGGGAGGAGAAGAAATTGAGAAAAATTTCGAAACGTGGTGTAGCGCTGTTTTTAGCGTTAACCATGACAATCAGCGCGTTACAGACCTGTGTATTTGCAACAGAATCCAAAAGCACTGAAGTAGAAGCGACACAAGTAAAAGATTCTGAGATCGTGGAAACAGAAGAAAATGAGCGGGAAAATGAAGATGCTGGAGAACGTCATTCGACTGGCACATTTTCGATTGTTCGGATAGAAGAAACATTTACGGAAATGATACAGCAAGCATCGCCCGCAAGTAACGAAAACGGCACGGAAAATACGGCTGATGAAGAAACAGAAGGTTCGATTACGTATACATTAGAAAATGGTGTGTTGACAATCCGTGGTACCGGTGCCATTACAGATGGCGCATTCCAAAATAATACCGATATTACTGAAGTCATTATTGAGGATGGTGTGACGGAGATTAGTAGTAACGCATTTAGAGGTTGTACTAATCTTGTAAAAATTATGGTCCCTGACAGTATAATATCTATTGACAACTATGCATTTGAGGGATGCAAAGCATTAACTGGAGTCGTATTACCCAAAAACTTAGAGAATCTCGGGGTTTTGGCATTCGGTGGATGCACAGCGTTGACAGAGATCCAAATACCAGCCAGCTTGACAACAGTAGACAGCAGTAAGTCATACTCGTCGGAAGTTGGAGCATTTAAGGGCAGCGGGCTGCAGAAAGCGACGATCGAAGATGGCATGCAGACGATACCAAGTTATTTGTTTTTTGGTTCAGAGAAATTGACAACAGTTACTATTCCAGATAGTGTTACGGTGATTGATAACTATGCATTCGACAGGTGCACAGCATTAACTGGAGTCGTATTACCCAAAAACTTAGAGAAATTCGGGATTTTGGCATTCGGTGAATGCACAGCATTGACAGAGATACAAATACCAGCAAGCTTGACAACAGTAGATAGCAGTAAGTCATACTCGTCGGAAGCTGGAGCATTTAAGGGCAGCGGACTGCAGAAAGCGACAATCGAAGATGGCATGCAGACGATACCAAGTTATTTGTTTTTTGGTTCAGAGAAATTGACAACAGTTACTATTCCAGATAGTGTTACGGTGATTGGAAATTATGTATTTAATGGATGCATTGGTTTGAGAAATTTACAAATTCCTTCTTCTGTAACGACAGTTGAGAAAGATACTTTCACTAATTGTGATAATCTTACCATTTATTGTGATAATCCGTCCGAAATTCTCATTTATGCTATAGAAAACAACATATCAGTTCAAATTGCGAACATGTTTACCGACGATGATTCTTATGTATTAAATCGAGATGGCACTAATATTTATGCTAATATGGATAGTATGTCTGTGAATGGAACTGTTCCGATAACGGTGCAGTATTCCATCAAGGATGCATGGATTCAAAAGATTTCCGATATGTCAATAAAACTTTTTCTTCCAAATGGAGTTGAGTTTGATGAGTCAACATTGATGGTAGACGGGGAGCTTTGTACAGATTATCAGTATGATGATGAAAGAACCGTTACAATTCCAGTTTCAAAAGCAGAAGGGATAATTAAATATAGTGTTAAAACAAGTGGATCAGAAAAATTCAATGGATATACAGCTTTGCAGCTGAAGAAAAATGGTGTATCTGCGTATGAACTGATTGGAATTTTGAATGAAATAGTCGAACCGCTTACCATTGAAGTGCCTGATATCACAGGAACCGAAACAATCAATGTATCTGGCGCAGCTCCTGCTTCAACTGCAGTATCCGTGGCTGTAGATGGTGATCAACAAATTACCGTTATGTCGAATAAAAATGGTAGGTGGTCAACAGAAGTCACATTGATCCAGCCACAAGATTATACTTCGCATGAAATAGATGTTTCCTGCTTTTATAATGAGAAGGAAATATCAAAGGTTGCTGACATTACTTATTGTTCAGATCAGGCAACTATGACTGATTTTACTATGACATATAATGAACATAATGTAATTAAAACATGTGATTTGATGAATCGTGATTATGTACGACCGAAGGTTTATTATTTGCCAGGTA
>JAUNIU010000266.1 GCA_030523265.1 Eubacteriales bacterium
AATGGTTTTAGAGGACCTGGTCTGGAAAAAGGATTGGAAATTCTTCAAAAAGTGAAGGATGTTTATAAATTGCCTATTTGTACGGATATTCACGAGCCCTGGCAGGCAGAGCCCGTTGCTAAGGTAGCTGATATTATTCAGATCCCTGCATTTTTGTGTCGGCAGACAGATTTGCTGGTTGCGGCGGCAAAGACTGGCAGATGTATTAATATTAAAAAAGCACAGTTTTTGGCGCCATGGGATATGAAAAACTGTCTGGAGAAAGTGCGTCAGTCTGGGAATGATAACGTTATGCTCTGCGAGCGAGGAACGAGTTTTGGATATAATACGCTTGTGGTTGACATGACAGGGCTTCGTGTGATGAAAGATTTTGAAGTTCCGGTTATTTTTGATGCAACACATAGCGTCCAGAAGCCTGGCGGTAATGGGACAAGTACTGGAGGAAATCGACAGTATGTTGAGTATTTAGCGAAAGCAGCTATCGCGGTTGGTGTTGATGGCTTGTTTATGGAGACTCATCCTGATCCGGATCAGGCAAAATCTGATGGACCTAATATGGTTCCCTTGGGAGAAATGAAGGAATTGTTGATCCGACTAAAGAAGGTCTATGAAGCTGTACAGTAGATAAGAAGTCAAGAGGTTGAAGATGGATATACAGTTTAATGTTGTAGAAGAAGCAAAACAAATATTTAATACAGAAATTGTAGCATTGGAAAAAACAAGGGATTCCCTTGGAAAAGATTTTGAGCAGATGGTTGAACTTGTGTTAAATTGTCAGGGAAAAGTAGTCTTGACTGGAATGGGAAAACCCGGTCATATTGCAACAAAGATAGCTGCGACCCTTGCAAGTTTAGGTACACCTTCATTCTATATGCATCCTGGAGAGGCTATGCATGGCGATTTGGGGATGGTTGAGAAAAAAGATGTTGTTATTCTTATGAGTTACAGTGGGGAAAGTGAAGAGGTAACACGGCTAATGCCGGTTTTGCAGGAGATTGGATGTGTTACTGTCGCAATCACAGGAAAGCCGAAATCTACGCTTGCGGAAGCGTGTATGTATCATTTTTTCTTTCCGGAATTTGAAGAGGCTTGCTATATGCATCTTGCTCCCACTTCAAGCACAACGTCTTTGTTGGTACTTGGAGATGCATTAGCGGTAGTCACATCCAGAGAGAAAAATTATACGAAAGAAGATTTTGGTTTACATCATCCGGCTGGAGCGCTGGGGAAAAAATTGCTTGTAAAAGTGAGCAATGTTATGCACAGTGGTGAAGAAAATGCAACTGTCTCTCTGGGAAGCAGCTTACGCAGCGCAATTGTAGAAATGAGCAGTAAAGGGTTGAGCATGGTGACAATTGTAGACAGCGAGAATAAACTAAAAGGAATCATCACAGATGGTGATTTGCGTCGGATGTTGGAACGCGGCGTAGATGTCTATAATGAGATGATTGATAACGTTATGACAAAAGATCCAAAATGGATTGATGAACGTGAAATGGCGGTTAATGCGTTACAGGTAATGAATAATTTGAAAATCACTTGTATGCCGGTATTGAATGAACAGCGGGTAGCCGTTGGATCAGTGCTGATGCAAGATATTATTAAAGCGGGAATTGTAAAATGAAAATAAGAATGTTAGTGATGGATGTTGATGGGACGCTGACGGATGGGCGGATTTATATTGGCGCACAAGGCGAAGTGATGAAAGCGTTTGATGTAAAGGATGGATATGGAATTGTTCATCTCTCACAGATAGGTGTAATTCCAGTCATCATTACTGGAAGAAAATCTAAAATTGTAGAAGAACGTGCACGGGAATTAGGAATTACTGAATTGTATCAGGGAATAACGAATAAATTGGGAAAATTAAAACAAGTTGCAGAAATGCATAAAATAACTTCAGATGAAATTGCCTATATTGGTGATGATCTTAATGATTTAGAATGTGTTCAGTTTTGTGGGTTAAGTGCTTGTCCACATGACGCATTACCGGATATTAAACAAAAAGTAGATTATGTTTGTGCACAAAATGGTGGGCGCGGTGCAGTGAGAGAGTTTATTACATTTATTGAAAGTTATGGAAAAGGAATGTAAGTACTATTATATATTTACAGATAGAAAATGTTGGGTACGTAAGTTTATTATAGTAGCAACAGCTATGTTGTAGAGAGGTAATAAATTTGAACATCCTTTATTTATCCGACATCCACTTTGGTCGCGAACTTCTGGCACATGGCAGATTCACCCGGCGCGAACACATCCAAAGCCAATTAATTCAGACTGTTTCAGAACTCCCGGAAAACATGCATCCTCACTACATTGTTGTAACAGGTGATATTGCTTGGACAGGAGCCGCCGCAGAGTATGAAATGGCATATGCATGGTTTTCGGAATTGTTGTCGGCATTGGGATTGGATGGAGAAAAAATAACATTTTGTGCTGGAAATCATGATATAAACAGGAAAATAGCTGTGCAGATCCCGATTGCAGAGATAAAAGACGATAATGGATTTAAACTGGACAAGATAGACGAGTTATACAGGTATGAAAATATCAATTCTTACAACGTTCAGATTCATGCATATAACGATTTTTGTCATAGATTAGGTGTTATTCCTTATGAATATAGATGCGAGGCGGAAAGTCCTGTTGTCGATAAATTTGGTTTCAGCAAACAATGGTACAGTTATACGGTAGGAAGTAAAGATATCATATTCGGAAGTGAAAAATACAGAATTGTTGGATTTAATACAGCAATGTTGTCCGGATATGAAGAAATGCCGGATGATGAAACTTTTTTAGGACTGCCTCAGGTTGAGCAGATGATATCGGAACATGTGATTGGAAAAGAAACCGGCAGAT
>JAUNIU010000267.1:0-738 GCA_030523265.1 Eubacteriales bacterium
AAAAAGTTTACGCTGGTATGGTGATTGGACAAAATGGTAAGACCGATGATATCGAATTAAATGTCTGCAAAACCAAACATCTGACCAATACTCGGTCCTCCAGTGCAGATGACGCATTAAAATTGACACCGCCAAAGAAACTCAGCCTGGAGGAAGCGCTGGAGTTTATCGATGCCGATGAATTGTTAGAAATCACACCGGAAAATTTACGGATTCGCAAAAAAATATTAGATCCTACGCTCCGATTCCGTGCCAAGAAAAATGCCAACAATAAATAAAAGCAAAAAAGAATGCATCGTCATCAAAGCACGATGCATTCTTTTGCGTTCCATATAATTTACTCCTCAACAGGATCTTCCGTCGCTTCTGCTTCTTCGGCAGGACTCGGTGTCGGTCCCTGCGAACTTTGCGGACTCGTCGACGGTTGATCCGGTGTATTCCCTGTAGTTGGACCCGGATTTGCAGTCGAAGCGGTTTCCCCCGCATTTTCACCAGCAGATATCTGTATCTTGACCTTTGGCGGATCTATGATCTGACATCCATTTCCCAGATCCAGCTGGACAGGTAACTCATAAGAACCTGCCTTTTTATCCTGACAATCCACATAAACCACCAATGCGGAATCCGGCAATGCATTGAGTACCGACTCTCTACCGGACACGGTCAGGGTCACCTTATGGTTTTTCTCCGTTACATTGGCCACCAGATTTTTACCCAGATTATAAAATTTAATATTAT
>JAUNIU010000267.1:748-2825 GCA_030523265.1 Eubacteriales bacterium
TGGCATCTCTACCTGTCGATACGTTTTTCTCTCAATGGTAATCTTAACCGAAATAAATTCATACTCTTCCGGTATAGTGATTCCATCCACCTTGAGATAATCATTGGCATTAATCGTCTGTTCCAGAGCACTGGACGAATCGGTTAATCCATTAATATCAATCGGAATCTCTAATTTAGATATGCCGGAAAGTTTCTTGGCAGACCCAGCCACCTCTATCTCCGCCGGAAGACACTCCGTCTCCACATATTCATAACCATCTGCCGGAGTTCCCGTGACAGACACCCGTACTGGTATGGTCTTGTTTTCCAGTACCTTTGCGCGTACTTTTATCTTGGTATCACTATAGGTCAGTGTAGTCGCCGTCACCGCCTTATCATTTTCATCATAGGCCACCGGCTCCAAACGGCTGTTAAAATCTTCACTGACACCGTCTACATTGAGAAAAACTTTCACAGCCTCGATACGGCTGATGGTTGACTCTCCCCCTGTGATCCGAATAATATTAGGCTTGGCCGTACACTCTCCGACGGAATAACCATCTGCCGGAGTTCCCTCCGTAACGACAGTGATTTTTAATTGTTTGGATGCCATATTTTCCAGAGATACTTTTAGTACATCGGAACACTCCAAAGACACATCGGACGATACTTTTTTCCGCAACGATGGCTGGATCGCCACTGCATTCACGGAAGACAGATCTGACAAATCCGCTGTCGCACGAATATCCGTCGCATCCAGCTTATCAACCACACTTCGTTTTCCCGTCACACGAACAGAGGCAACGTCACCGGACGTAATCTCAAACACCTTGTTGACAGATTCTATGGCATTCTCATTAATCGTCTCCACAGATACCTGAAATGTCTTTGTCTTATATGGATCATCAATATTAATAATCACTAACCATACTATGATTGCACCGATCAGCGATAATATTTTTATCCCAAAGTTAGGGAATAAGACATCATGCAAAAAGGATTTCTTGCCATTCATCATCGATCAGAATCCCCCTTTCGCTTCCAAAAATGCTTCTTCGCCTTTTCTTCCAAAGGTTTACCCTGTATATCTTTCAAATGCTTGCGCAGAAGATCGCCATCGATATTGCGCAATAGTTTTCCTCCCACTGCTACGGAGATCTTCCCCGTCTCTTCCGATACGATCACCGTGAGACTGTCACTGACTTCGCTGATTCCCACTCCAGCCCGGTGTCTGGTACCCAATTCCTTGGATAAACCCATATTATCCGATAGCGGCAGATAACAGGTTGCCGCCACAATACGGTCACCGCGCAAGATCACAGCACCATCATGCAAAGGCGTATTATGCTCAAATATATTGATCAATAATTGACTGCTGATCGCCGAATCAATATTGATACCAGTTCTCTCATATTCGGATAAAATAATCTCTCTCTCCATGATGATCAGCGCCCCGGTCTTTGCCTTGGCCAATTCCTCTGTGGCACGCACAATCTCATTGACTGTCCGGTCTGTGAAACGCAGATTGTCCTTATTCTCATCAAAGGGAATGATTGAGCTGACAATGGTCTTTTGTCCCAGTTCCTCCAACGCCTTGCGAAGTTCTGGCTGAAATACGATCACCAGTGCCGTAATACCGATACCGATGGTCTTGTCAAACACCCATAAAATCACGCTCATATCTAAGAAATATGCAACTAAATATGCCAAAAAGAGGACTAATATCCCCTTAACCAATGTCCACGCACGCGTCTTACGAACCCAGGAGGTCACATGATACAACGCAAAAGCAATGATCAGAATCTCCAATACATCCACTACGGTTATTTTAGGGAAAGACACAACGTATATATATTTCTTAAGAGAAGCAATCACAGAATCCATAAGTCCGCCTCCTACTCCTGCTCATTTTCCTGTTCTGATTCATTCCGGTCGAATAAGTGTGCATTAAATCGTTTTACCCGCTTATTCGGTGTGGCAACACTCATCTTAGGTACTGCTCTGACATAATAATAATATTCCTCATCTTCAAACTGTAAATTCTCTACACCGGCATAATTTAATGTAATACGGAATAACTGAATTATCCAGACAAG
>JAUNIU010000031.1 GCA_030523265.1 Eubacteriales bacterium
TATGAAGTTTGGGTGCTGGAGGACGACTGGACAGTGGTAGACAGGGATGGCATGAATTCTGCGCATTATGAAAACACGATACTGATCACTGATGGGGAACCGGAGATCTTATCCTATCGTGAGGATTTAGCATAAGTGTATGGTTTGGCATAAGATAGTTGCATTTCTGCGTCAAGTCTGTTAAAATCCATAAAGTATGGGACTGAAACCAGTCTCTGCCACGGCAGACAGGCGTGGTGGTTATGGTAATGAAGTAGTGCGTTAGAAGGAGAGTAGTATGTCGAAAGAAGATGTAATTGAAATTGAAGGTATCGTAGTTGAGAAGTTGCCCAACGCTATGTTTAAGGTGGAGTTGGAGAATGGCCATCAGGTATTGGCACATATCAGCGGCAAGCTTCGTAAAAACTTTATTCGTATTCTGCCGGGTGACAAGGTGACTATGGAAATGTCTCCTTATGATCTGACAAAGGGTCGCATCACTTGGAGAGATAAATAAGGGGATCAAAGAAATGGGAACATTTCTTTGGATAACCAAATGAAGCAGATTGCTTATACAGAAATCGAAAAATATTAAAAAAAGGGGCTTGCGCCCCTTTTTAATTTGTGCTATATTAGACAATGGACTTTATTGAAAGGAGGTTATTGCTGTGAAAGTTAGATCTTCAGTAAAACCGATTTGCGAAAAATGTAAGGTCATCAAGAGAAAGGGTCGTATCAGAGTGATCTGTGAGAACCCACGTCACAAACAGAGACAGGGCTAATGAATAGATGACCATTTCCGTACAGTTACGGAACAGAGGTCAACGAAAATAGAACTTGCTTTCTGTTCGTTACCGTCTGGAATCGCGGTTTGATGCTATCTAGTCAGACCTGAAGAGATCAGAACGGTGATATCGTAGGTGGAGTGATTACCCACTTCGATAATGGATCGAAACGGGATGCCGTCATTTCAACAGTGTCAGCGCAGCTGTTACTGTTGGCATCAGGTTTTGGGCATTATTGGTCTTACCATGGCAGATTGATGACTGCGGCATAGTACCGGTTGCCATTTCGCAGGCAGCCATCCACTCATTTTCTATAAGGTATGTGTGATAGAAATCGTCCAAAGCACATCAGGGGATGAGTCGTTTCAGAGTCTATGCAGTGAGATTACGGTTTAAAGCGGCTGGATCAGTTATGATTGCGTTACAGGGAATAATGGTTGCGTGGTTTTGACTGAGGGAATGTCTCGTTGAGAGAATGACGCTGACATTCTTGGAATCAATGTATCATTTCAAAAAACAAAAAAACAACGGAGGTGTAAAGTACACATGGCACGTATTAGTGGTGTAGATTTACCAAGAGAGAAACGTGTTGAGATCGGACTTACCTATATTTATGGTATTGGTAGAGTTAGTTCCAACCGTATTTTGGCAGAGGCTAACGTCAATCCTGACACTCGTGTGAAGGATCTTACGGATGAAGAGGTTGCTCGTATTCGTGACGTCATTGATGCTTCTCAGACTGTAGAGGGAGATCTGCGTAGAGAGATCGCGATGAACATCAAGAGACTGCAGGAGATCGGATGCTATAGAGGAATCCGTCATAGAAAGGGTCTTCCGGTTCGTGGTCAGAAGACCAAGACAAATGCTAGAACTCGCAAGGGTCCAAAGCGTACTGTCGCAAATAAGAAGAAATAATTAAGATAATTTATGTACAAATTCTAACAGGAGGGTTTGACAATGGCTAAACAGGTAGCAAAGAAGACAGGTAAGAAGCGTGTCAAGAAAAATGTCGGACATGGACAGGCACATATTCAGTCTTCCTTTAATAATACGATCGTTACGCTCACAGATGCAGAAGGTAATGCAATCTCATGGGCAAGCGCAGGTGGATTAGGTTTTAGAGGTTCTAAGAAATCCACACCATATGCAGCGCAGATGGCTGCAGAGACAGCTGCAAAGGCAGCAATTCCACACGGATTGACTTCAGTAGATGTTATGGTTAAGGGACCTGGTTCAGGTCGTGAGGCTGCGATCCGTGCATTAGCAGCATGTGGCATTGATGTTACAAGCATCAAGGACGTTACTCCGGTTCCACACAATGGATGTAGACCGCCGAAGCGTCGTCGTGTATAACACAAATAATAACGATTGATTTTATATAGGAGGAAATAGACATGGCAAGAGATATGACGCCGGTATTGAAGAGATGTAGAACTCTTGGTTTAGATCCAGTATTCTTAGGAATTGACAAAAAGTCTAACAGAAATGCCAGAGTAGGAAGAAAACCAAGTGAGTATGGTCTTCAGTTAAAAGAGAAGCAGAAAGCAAAGTTCATTTATGGTGTATTGGAGAAGCCATTTAGAAATAATTTTGCAAGAGCACAGAAGTTAAAGTATGGTACCACAGGTGAGAACCTGATGATCCTGCTGGAGCTGAGACTGGATAACGTATTATTCCGTATGGGATATGGACGTACCAGAAAAGAGACAAGACAGATCGTGGGACATAAGCACGTATTAGTGAATGGCAAGTGCGTAAGCATTCCATCCTATGAGGTTAAGCCTGGTGATGTGATCGAGATCAAGGAAAAGCACAAAGGAGCTCAGAGATATAAGGATATTCTGGAAGTAACAGACGGAAGAATGGTTCCTGATTGGTTAGAAGCTGATCATGAAAAGTTATCCGGTGTGGTTAAGGAGATCCCTACGAGAGAGCAGATTGATGTTCCTGTAAATGAAGTGCTTATCGTCGAGTTATATTCTAAGTAATAACCCGTAGCGCAGGTGAGCATAGAACCCCAAAAGGAGGTAACTGGGAGTGCTTGATTTTAAAGAACCAAATATTAAAGTTGCTGAGATTTCTGAAGATAAGAAATATGGACGTTTTGTCGTAGAACCTCTGGAGAGAGGTTATGGTACGACCTTGGGTAATTCTCTCAGAAGAATTATGCTTTCATCCTTGCCGGGTACAGCGGTTAGCCATATTAAGGTTGACGGTGTTGTTCATGAGTTCTCTGCAATTCCTGGAGTGAAGGAAGATGTTTCTGAGATTATCATGAACATCAAGAGTCTGGCAATCAAAAATAACAGTGAGACTGATGAAGTGAAGACAGCATACATCGAAGCTACGGGCGAAGGTGTAGTGAGAGCTTCTGATATTCAGGTGGATTCTGATATTGAGATCATGAATCCGGATCAGGTTATTGCCACATTAAGCGGTGGCGCGGATTGCAGATTATATATTGAGATGACGATTGTAAATGGTCGTGGTTATGTCAGCTCTGATAAGAATAAGAGAGATGATTTGCCGATCAACGTCATTGCGATCGATTCTATCTTTACGCCGGTAGAGAGAGTAAACATCAAGATAGAGAATACTCGTGTAGGTCAGATTACTGATTTTGATAAGTTGACATTAGATGTGTATACAGATGGTACGATTGAGCCAAGCGATGCAGTTAGTCTTGCAGCCAAGGTTCTGTCTGATCATTTGAAATCTTTCATTGATTTATCAGATAAGAGTTCCAAGATCCAGGTGATTGCAGCCGAGGAAGAAAACAGCAAGGACAAGGTTATGGAGATGAATATCGACGAATTGGAATTGTCTGTACGTTCTTACAACTGCTTAAAGAGAGCTGGTATCAACACAGTAGAGGAACTCTGCAATCGTACACCTGAGGATATGATGAAGGTGAGAAACCTGGGTCGTAAATCCTTAGAAGAAGTTGTGGCTAAGTTGCAGGAATTAGATCTTTCTTTCAACTTAGGAGATGAATAATTAGGAGGTAAGCACAATGGCAGGCTATAGAAAACTTGGAAGAACTTCCAGCCAGAGAAAAGCATTGCTTCGTAATCAGGTAACCGATTTATTATATTATGGTAAGATCGTTACCACAGAGGCAAAGGCAAAAGAGATCCGTAAGATCGCAGAGAAGATGATTGCATTGGGAATCAAAGAGTGCAATAACTATGATACAGTAACTGTGACTGCTAAGGTTGCCCGCAAGGACAAAGACGGCAAGAGAGTCAAAGAAGTTGTCGATGGCAAGAAAGTTACCGTATACGATGAAGTAGAGAAGGAGATCAAGAAAGATCAGCCATCCAGACTTCATGCTCGCAGACAGATGCAGAAAGTTCTTTATACGATCAAAGAGGTTCCGGCAGAGGGACAGGGTCGCAAGAAAGGAACTAAGACTGTGGATGTGGCAGCTAAGGTTCTTGATGAGTTAGGACCAAAGTATGCAGAGCGCAACGGTAATGGTGGATACACCCGTATCGTTAAGATCGGTCAGCGTAAGGGCGATGCAGCTATGCAGGTTTTGATCGAGTTAGTTTAATTCGTATGCCGATATGGAGGGCACGGACATTTGTCTGTGCTCTCTTTTCTTTATTTTATTGTTAAAAAACTGTCATAATCCTACCAAAGAATTGACAAAAAAAAACAATACGATAATTGCAGTGATGAAACAGAAAGGAATGATATATTATGAAACGAAAAAGTTTAGCAATGTTTTTGGCGCTGGCATTATTGGTTACCAGTGTCAATGGGTTGACGGGTCTGTCGGTAGCAGAAGCTGAGACTACTTCTGCCACGGATACCACCGCAGCAAATAGTACATCCACCGTTGTTCAGAATACCGCAACGCCTGCTACGGGTGGGGCAGTGGTGACTGCGCCGGCGACACCGACGGTGACGGAGATCAAAGGTGGAACCAAAAGAGTAAAACTTTATTGGAAAAAGGTCAGTGGTGCCGATGGGTATAATATCTATTACAGCACCTCTTTGAATGGAACGTATACCAAGACTAAGACGATTTCTTCTGCCTCTACCTTAAAATATGTGAAGAAGTCTCTGACACAGAATACGGCATATTATTTTAAGATTTCGGCTTATTGTGTGGATGGTACAAAGTTGGTAGAGAGTCCGCTTTCGGAGGCATATTGTGCGACAACCGGAAAGGTGTCTGCGACTTCTACGACCGGTAAGAAATATTCTACTACCACAAAATTCAAGAAGTCTACGGCATACAAGAAATTTGCGGTGTTGAAAAACGCGAATTATACCAGAACTTTTGCGATTCCTGGTATGACCAATACCAATGTGGCAGGATTTGCATCCACAAAGATGGTAGCACAGGGCGCTTGTCTGGCAGGCGGTTATATACTGGTATCTGCCTATGATAAGACGGGGGAAGATGAATCGGTGATCTATGTCATCAATAAAGCTTCCAAGGCATATATTACCACCATTGTCATGCCGAATAAGACCAAGCTCAATGCTATGGCTTATGATGGAACAAATATCTGGGTTACGCAGGGGAAGAAAGTTTCTTATTTTGGATATGATATTGTGACGCAGGCGATTAGCAGTGGGGACAGTTATTATGAATTGACGGCATTTACAGATACTTTGTCGATCTTGACGACCGGGTCCTATATGACGTATTATAATAATGTTTTATGGGTAGGTGCATATAATGCTACAGCCACCACAAATGCTTACGGCTATACCTTATCGAAGTCTTCGACCGGTAAGATTTCATTACAGCAAACATATTACATGACCATGCCAAACCGTACCAGAGCAATGGCTTTTGATGCGGATGGATATCTGTATCTGACGAGAAGTTCTAAGCGGATTAGTTCTGCCGATGGTTACATTTCTCAGGTCAGAACATTCAAGCCATCTTTAAGCGCACCAACGAAAAAAGGTGCGATTAAGAAAAATGCAGTGTTGAAAAAGACCAAGATGCCAGAGATGGCGATGGGTTGCGCTGTATATGGAAAATATCTTTATAATGTGTTTGCGAGTTGTAAATATGCCAAGTGCACCTACAAAGTGGACCGTGTGGTCGCTGTAAAATTAACAAAATTACAGTAGGTCTGCGGGGGTGAAAGAAAAACAAAGGAAAGGATCAATTGCAAACACACATCTTCCACCCTTTGCGTTTGCGCCTCAAAAAATGCGAGCATTTTTGCATGAGGCTGGGTTCGAAGTATGACAAAGGAAAAATACGAGGGGTATCAATATGTGGAAGGTGGTGTATGTGCTGCCAAAGGATTTGTTGCCAATGGATTAAATTGTGGCATTAATCCGGATAAAACCAAGAATGATCTGGGCATGGTGTACAGTGAGACGCTTTGCACTGCGGCGGCGGTTTACACGCAGAATAAGGTCAAAGGTGCACCGATTATTGTAACAAAAGAGCATCTATCCAGGAGTGGGAATACCGCAAAAGCGGTGATCGTTAATTCTAAAAATGCCAATACTTGTAATGCGAACGGAGAAGAAGTAGCGGAGGCGGTTAGCAAACTGACTGCGGAAGCATTGGGGATTCAGACGGAAGAGGTCATTGTGGCATCCACGGGAGTCATTGGACAGCCTTTGTCCGTGGAGCCATTTGCAGAGCATATGCAGGCATTGGCAGACGGATTATCACGGGACGGGCATACGGAGGCGGCTGTGGCGATCATGACCACCGACACGGTCAAAAAAGAAGTGGCGGTAGAATTTCAGATCGGAGACAAGGTCTGCCGTCTGGGTGGTATGGCAAAGGGAAGTGGGATGATTCATCCCAATATGGCAACTACCTTGAACTTTGTTACCACTGATGTGGCGATCAGCGCAGAGATGTTGCAGAAAGCATTATCGGATATTGTTAAAATTACTTATAACTGTCTGAGTGTTGATGGAGATACCTCCACCAATGATATGGTCAGTGTTATGGCAAATGGAGAGGCTGGCAATCCTGTGATTGCCGGGGAGGATGCAGATTATCAGATATTTAGACAGGCTTTATATATTGTGATGGAACATATGACAAAGATGTTGGCGGCAGATGGAGAAGGGGCCTCAAAGTTTTTGGAATGTTCCTGCGATGGAGCAGCCGATCAGGAGACTGCCATTGCTGTGGCAAAGAGTGTGATTCGTTCGCCTTTGGTGAAATGCGCGATGTATGGCGAGGATGCAAATTGTGGACGAATTTTCTGTGCCATCGGTTATGCGGAGGCTGCGTTTGATATTAATAAAGTAGAGGTAGAGTTGTCGTCCTCCAGAGGGAAAGTGAAGGTATATCAGGATGGTGCCAGCATCCCGGCGGCAGAAGAACAGGCAACGGAAATTCTGAAGGAAAATGATATCTATATCCATATTCACCTGAACCAGGGAGATGCAAAGGCGAAAGCTTGGGGATGTGATCTGACGTATGATTATGTCAAGATCAATGGAGACTATCGTTCGTAAATGTTTGGGATTTGGTGACACCAATCTATAATTTGCTTAAATAGCTGCTGTTTTCATACGGCAGCTATTTTAGTCCCCAGAACTCCTGTAATAATTGTTGCATGGATGTGCTATTTACCACATGATGTGGAAACCACTCCCTTGGAAAAAGCTGTTGATAGCTGTCCTGCAGAAAACGATCATCCAGCAAAAGAATGGCACCCCGGTCTGTATCGGTTCGGATGACTCTGCCTGCTGCCTGCAATACCTTATTCATACCGGGATACTGGTAAGCGTAAGTAAATCCAGACTTCTTTTGCTTATCAAAAAAATTTCGATAGAGCTCCCTCTCGTTGCAAACCATGGGCAGTCCGGTACCTACGATGACAGCACCGATCAACTGGCTGTCTGTCAGATCGATGCCCTCTCCAAAGATGCCTCCTAAGACACAGAGACCGATGGAAGACTGGTTTTTTGTATCCTGAAAATGGGACAGAAATGTTTCCCGGTCCTGTTCTGTCATAGAAGTGCTCTGTGGGAACAGGCGATAGGAGGAGAGTGAAATATTCTCTTCCTGGCGTTCTCTTAAAGTTTCCTCCAGATAGGCTTGTACATCCGCCATCATACGATAGGAAGGGAAAAAGAGGAGATAATTTCCGATCTTTGCTGCAATAAAATCTACGATATAATCTGCCATTCGCTGGTATTCTGCCGGACCACGGCGGGTGTACTTTGTACTGACATTCTTTCCGATCATGAGCAGGCGGTTGTCGGTGGAAAAAGGAGAGGGCGCATATATAGCATAGTCGTCTTTGCGTCCTGCCAGTTGCTCCATATAATAAGTCACGGGCAAAAGCGTGGCAGAGAAGAAAATAGCAGCGCGTCCCTTCTGCAGGCACTGGTCTAAATTTGTGGATGGGTCCATACATTGTAAATGGAGACGAAACTCTCCCTGCTGGCCATAGTCTGCGTAGATCAGATATTTTTCGTCTATTAATTCGTAAATGTTAAGAAAATCCCGAACAACAAAATAAAAATTCAGTAAATTGTCCATGACTTCCTGCGGAATGTTTCTGTCTGGTGTATTGCCATCCTGTAAAAATTCATCAAAGACAGCAGAGAGCCGCAGTAATTTCAACAACAGGGGATCGATCATGGCAGGGGTACATTCCAGAAGTTCGTCGCAGTCCCTTTTTAGTGCCAAAAGAGCACGGTTACAATTTTCCAAAGCATTGGTTAATTTCTTGCTATATTTTTTGGCTTCCTTTTTGACTGACAAAAAATCTTCCTTGACCAGATGGGCGGAGTACATTTCCCGTCCGCGGTCTACCAGATTGTGTGCTTCATCGATGAGAAAAACATAGTTATTCTTGGTATCCCCTGCGAAGAAACGTTTCAAACTGCTGGTGGGATCAAAAGCATAATTATAGTCGCCGATCACAGCATCTGTCCATGTGGCAGTATCCAAACACATTTCAAAAGGGCAGACATTATGTTTGCTTGCATAATGTTCGACGGTCTCTCTGGTCATGAGTTCCTCATGATTCAACAGATCAAAAACGGCATCATTTACCCGGTCAAAATGTCCCTTTGCCCGTGGACAGGAGGCAGGGTTGCAGTGGGGCTTCTCCATAACACAGATCTTCTCTTTGGCTGTGATGGTAACGGATTTTAAGTGCATACCTTTTTGGCAGAGAAGTGATAACGTTTCCTCCGCCACAGTGCGGGTAATTGTTTTGGCAGTGAGATAAAACAGCTTTTCTGAAATCCCTTCCCCAATGGACTTGATGGCAGGATATAGTGTGGCGACGGTTTTGCCAACTCCGGTGGGGGCTTCAATGTATAACCGTTTTTCCCGCAGAATGGATTGATAGACCCCTTTGACCAGCTTTGCCTGCCCCTGGCGATAGGAAAAGGGAAAATCTAATGTGTGTATGGAAGCATTACGGGTCTCCTGCCAGTGAAGCTGCCAGGCAATCCAGGCGGCATAACGGTCTAATAAATCCTGATACCAGTGGGATAGTGTCTCATAATCGATCGTTTCCTGAAAATGTCGTACTTCCTCCGTGGGAATATGGCAATAGGTAATGCGGATGCCGATGTGGTCTAACTGGTGATCTGTGGCATAGATATATCCATAGCATAGTGCCTGTGCCCGGTGTACCGGAATCGGTTCTGTCAGCGTGGAAATGTCGCGGTAGATCCCTTTGATCTCGTCAATGTTTATCCCGGTCTCATCCGTAAAGATGCCATCTGCACGTCCTTCCACCGTGATCTCAAATTCTATATCATCTTTTGTGAGGGTTGTCGTATGTTGCAAAGAGACCTCTGCCTGGTAGCCTTGTCCCATCTTACGTTGTAATTTCTTATGAATCCGTGTGCCCTCCAGCATTGCCTCGGTATCCCGGACTCCGGTGGAAGATGTGGTTAAATCTCCGGAGCGCAAAATGAACTCGACTAAATTACGGACAGATACTTTGACCGAATGCATGGTTTGTCTCCTCCTCTTTGAATCCATTATAATCTTTGAAGCTATTATAATAACTGTTCTAACATATCCCGGTCCCACAGTACGACGCCGATCTTGTCAGCCAGTTTGTGGGCACTGCTGGTGAAATACTGGTTTGTCAGTACGACCGCTACGTGACATTCATAATAATCTCGTCCGGCATATACCTGCTGTACCGCCTCGATGCCAACCGTGTCGTGATATCGTTTGCATTGGATAGCATAGGTGATACCATCCTTACGTGCCAGCACATCAACGCCAAAGTCCGAACTGGCTTGTGTATTCTCTGCCATTTCAAACCCGTTTGCCACCAGTATATCACAGGTAAGTTCTTCAAAATCAACCCCATCAATCTCATCCAAATCCCGTGGGGCATAGATTCCTTTATGAAATACAACCCGGCGGTGGGAGAGACGGCAGATCTTGTATATACAAAACAGGATCAATATCCACCAAAAGCCGCCCGCGACAATGGTGAGGCTGGGAATCGTGGCTGACTGGTATCGAAGCGTTAGAATAAAACCTGCAAGGCAGAGTATACAAGACAGATATAATAGTACAATTTGGAAGGTAATATGTTTCGTTTTCATAGGTATCCTCCGCAATAAACTGCTGTTCAAAACAATGGTTGGCTTTCTGTAGAAGATTGGGTGATGGGAAGTGCTTTTGGGGTCATGATCTATAGGATACAGTATAGCAGAACAAACGTTCATTGTAAAGAGAAATGTTAAAATAAATTTTAATTGAATTTTCATTATGACATATGTTATAATGAAAACAAGAATTGAATTAGCAATATATTTATGTTATACTATAATTTATTAAGATGTCGAAAGTCTCTTTCGGGTTTAACCGATATGAAATGTATGTTTTGCGATCTTCCAACATGCATATTTGTAATTGGTTGGTCAGAGGTTCTCGTTTGGCATCCTAATCATATTTTAAACGTCAAAAGCATTTCATGTGCGTTAAAAAGATATAGAACTACTAAATCAAGTGAGATGGAGGAGAATCATGATAGTTCAGCCAAAGGTAAAAGGATTTATGTGTACCACAGCACATCCGGAAGGATGCCGTGCAGCAGTGAGGCAGCAGATTGATTATATCAAGAGTATGCCTAAGGCAGAGGGCCCAAAGAAGGTATTGGTGATCGGTTCCTCTATGGGTTATGGTTTGGCAAGCCGTATTGCTGTCACCTATGCATGTGATGCAGATACGATCGGTATCATTTTTGATAAACCAGGTAAGGAGAAGCGGACCGGATCTGCCGGATGGTATAATACAGCGGCGTTTGAAGAATTTGCCACAGCGGACGGATATTATGCCAAGACCATCAATGGAGATGCCTATTCGCAGGATATCAAGGAGCAGACCATTGAGATGATTCGCCGTGACTGGGGTAAGGCTGATATGGTGATATACAGTATTGCTGCTCCCCGCCGCAAAGCACCGGATGGGGTTACATACCGCTCCGTGTTAAAGACAGTAGGGCAGGAGTATCACAACCAAACGATTAATCTCTTGACGAACCAGATCGAAAATGCCAGCATTGAGCCGGCCAGTGAGCAGGAAATACAGGATACGATTAAAGTAATGGGTGGGGAAGACTGGAAACTGTGGATTCAGGCTTTAAAAGATGCTGATGTCTTGGCAGAGGGTGCCAAGACGGTGGCATATTCCTATATTGGACCGGAACTGACTTACCCGATTTATTACGATGGAAGCATTGGTCAGGCGAAGAAGGACTTATATAAGACCGCGGATGAGATGCAGGCAGAGTTTGCCGGTGTAGAGGCATATGTGTCAGTGAACAAGGCTGTAGTGACACAATCCAGTGCTGCGATTCCTATTGTACCATTGTATATATCCATATTGTTCAAAGTGATGAAAGAACGTGGTCTGCACGAGGATTGTATCGAGCAGATGTATCGTCTGGTGCATGACCGTTTGTGTGTTTCGGAGGTGCCTGTGGATGAGCAGAGGCTGATCCGTGTGGATGATTATGAGATGAAGCCGGAGGTACAGCAGGCAGTTGCAGATGTTTGGGAAAAGATTAACAACGATAATCTGACGGAGTTGGTAGATTTAGAGGGATTCTGGGACGGCTTTTATGAGATTTTTGGTTTCCGGATCGATGGCGTGGACTATGAGGCAGATGTTGATATACAGATTCCGATTCCTAGTCTGAACGAATAAAAGATTCATTGTGCGATTCTAAATGGGATTCCGGCGTGATGCACTCTTTTGACACCCGAATCTAAATAGGTATATAATATACTATAATGCAGAGGGGATTTTGCCAACTTTGTGCGAAATGGAATTTTGTACCTATGATTTAAATAGGTTAGAATATAAAATCTTATGAGTGGAGGTGTTGCCCATGAATAAAGTGGTTACAATCAGCAGGCAATATGGAAGTGGTGGGCGTGAAATCGGACAGAAGATAGCCGAACATTATGGGATTCCGTTCTATGATAACGAATTAATCACCAGAGCGGCCAAAGAGAGTGGTTTTGCCGAAGAGACTTTTGCGCGGGCAGAGGATAAGGCTACCAATAGCTTGCTTTATTCTTTGGCGATGGGGATCAATGTGTACGGAAATCAGGACTTTGGTTTTACCGGATTGTCACTGGATGACCGGATCTTTTTGGCGCAGTCCGATGTGATTCGCAAGGTGGCAGAAGAGGGGCCATGTGTGATCGTAGGCCGTTGTGCAGATTATGTATTAAAGGAACGGGAAAATGTGGTGAATTTGTTTATCAAGGCATCCATGAGTTTCCGGTTGGGACGTGTGGTCAAGGAATACGGCGAGGAAGAAAAGAAAGCAGCAGATATTATTCTGAAGAACGATAAACGCCGTGCAAACTATTACAATTATCATGTAGGAGAAAAGTGGACGGACTTAAATAATTACGATTTAGTGATTCGTAGTGATTTTGCAGGAATTGATCGTTCGGTAGAATGTATTTGTGAATATCTGGGTAAATAATAGGGCAAAGAAAAGGAGGGGGTTTTATGGATCCGATTTTGAACAAGATGAAGAGCATTATTAGTGAGAGCGAGCATGTTGTTGTGGTGAGTGGGTTGGAAGTGGTTCTGGAGGCAGGCTTAAATGGTGTGCGTGCAGAACAGATCGCCTACGATATAGAGCAACAGTTTGGTTACTCCAACGATGAGATTATTTCGTCTGCTTTTTTTAGCAGGCGTGTAGATTTGTTTTACCGGTATTATAAAGAGGTTATATTGAATAAAGAGCTGGAACCGACACCGGTTCATAAGGGGATTGCTAAGATACAGGATGCCGGCAAACTGGATGTGATTGTCACCAGGACAGTGTATCCTTTACATCAGTTAGCAGGATGCGAAAATGTGATAGAATTGCATGGGTCGGTGGAAGACAACCACTGTACGAATTGCAATAAGGTTTTTGGATCAAAATATATTCGGAATGCCAAAGGTATTCCGTGTTGTGATGAATGTGGTATACCATTGCGCCCTGGATTTACTTTGTTTGGAGAGATGGTGGATAATGGGAAGATGACACAGGCCAGCAATGCAGTAGAGGATGCAGATGTGTTGCTGATCGTTGGTGCAGGATTAAATTCTGCGTTATGCCGGCATTTAATCAAATACTATACCGGTAAGAAAATGATCTTACTCAACACCAAAAAGACGATGGGTGATGAAAAGGCAGATTATCGGGCTTATGGTAATTTAAGCGAGATGTTAACTTATATTACAGCAGATCTAGAGGAGGCAGAAGAAGAGGATGAGCAGGATTAGAACGAGATTTGCTCCAAGTCCGACAGGACGAATGCATGTGGGCAATTTGCGGACAGCACTATATGAGTATTTGATTGCGCGCCATGAGGGAGGAACCTTTGTATTGCGCATTGAGGACACCGATCAGGAACGTTATGTTCCGGAGGCACTGGATATTATTTACCGTACGATGGAAGTGACGGGATTGCAACATGATGAAGGGCCGGATAAAGATGGTGGATATGGTCCGTATGTCCAGAGCGAGCGTATGAAGACAGGTGTCTATCTGGAATATGCCAAACAACTGGTGGAAAAGGGAGAAGCATATTACTGCTTCTGTACCAAAGAGCGTCTGGAGAGCCTGCGCGCTTCGGATACCACCGCAGATGGCAAAGAGATTGCCAAATATGATAAACACTGTTTGCATTTGTCGCAGGAGGAGATCGAGGCGAATCTGGCGGCGGGAATACCTTATGTGATTCGTCAGAATAATCCTACAGAGGGAAAGACGGTGTTTCATGACGCCATCTATGGAGATATTGAGGTGGATAATGAGGAATTAGACGATATGATCCTCATCAAGACAGACGGATATCCAACCTACAATTTTGCCAATGTGGTGGATGATCATTTGCAGGAGATTACTCATGTGGTGCGTGGTAACGAATACCTTTCTTCTGCACCGAAGTACAATCGTCTGTATCAGGCATTTGGCTGGGATGTCCCGGAATATGTACATTGTCCTACCATCACAGATGAGAATCATAAGAAGTTGTCTAAACGTAGCGGTCATTCTTCGGTGGAAGATTTACTGGAGCAGGGATTCTTGCCGGAGGCAGTGATAAATTTCGTGGCTTTGTTAGGCTGGAGTCCTACCGAGGATCGTGAGATCTATTCCCTGAAAGAATTAGAGGAAGTATTTGATTATCACCATATCAGTAAATCCCCGGCGGTATTTGATATTGTCAAATTGCGTTGGATGAATGGGGAATATATCAAAGCGATGGATATGGACCGCTATCTGGAATATGCATTACCGGTGGTTCGCGAAGTGGTGACCAAAGATTACGATTGTACGAAGATAGCAGAATTATTAAAAACCCGCATCGAGGTATTCCCAGATATCAAAGAAAAGATAGATTTCTTTGAGGAATTACCGGAGTACGATATTGCCATGTACACACACAAGAAAATGAAAACAAATGCGGAAAATTCTCTGGAGGTATTGCAGGATATGCTGCCTAGACTGGAAGCGTTAGAGGACTATTCCATCGCTGGTATCGAGGCGGCTTGCAAAGAGTATATCGCAGAGAAAGAGTTAAAGAATGGACGGGTATTATGGCCATTACGTACCGCGGTATCTGGCAAGCAGATGACACCGGGTGGTGCCTATGAGATCATGGAAATTCTGGGAAAAGAGGAGTCATTAGCACGAATCCGTAAGGGAATCGAGATGCTACAGGCATAAATAACAGAGAAAATATATTAAGTGCGCGTCTTGCATATGTCAGGACACGCACTTAACTTTTCACACGTGAAATGGAGAACAGTATGAATAATATGATGAGTAAAGCACAAAGTCAGGCAATCCGGCATCTGAATGGGCCTTTTATGTGTCTGGCAGGTCCCAGGCAGTGGTAAAACCACTGTTATCACAGAGCGGGTACGCTGTCTGATGCAGGAGCATCGTGTGGACCCGGGGAAGATCTTAGTCATTACTTTTACGAAAGCAGCCGCTCTGGAAATGAAACAGCGTTTTCGTCTTCAGGCAGAACAGGAGAATCTTGCCAGAAGCGGTGCAGTACAATTCGGTACGTTTCATGCATTTTTCTTTACGATTCTTCGATATGCCTATCATTATACCACAGATAATATTATCCGGGATGAAGTGCGTTATCAGCTTCTGCGGGAACTGGTGAATGATACCGATCTGGAGATCCGGGATGAAGCGGAATTTGTGGGAGATCTGGCAGGGGAAATCAGCAGAATCAAAGGGGAAAGGCTGGATCTGGCCCATTATTATTCCCCGCTTTGTCCGGTGGAAACTTTTCGGAAAATATATCACCGCTACCAACAGGCATTGGAACGGCGGCGGTTAATCGACTTTGATGATATGTTGGTATATTGTTATGAACTGCTGGAACAAAGACCGGACATACGTAGATTATGGCAGCAAAAATATCCGTATCTGTTAATTGATGAATTTCAGGATATTAATCAGGTACAGTATGACGTGGTGAAGTTGCTGGCAGAGCCATTGAATAATATATTTATCGTGGGCGACGATGATCAGTCTATCTATGGATTCCGCGGGGCGAAGCCGGATATTATGAAACAGTTTATCCAAGATTACCCTGAGGTGAAGACCTGTATATTAGACACCAATTACCGATGCAGTGGTGCTATAGTCGAAGCGGCGGGGAAATTGATCCGGTACAATCAAAATCGGCTGTCCAAGACTATACAGGCGGCGAGGGAACCGGGTGAACCTGTAAAAGTACGCTGTTTTGACAAGACGGCAGAGCAGAATGAAAATATCCGGGAGCAGATTTTGGCATATCGGAATCACGGGATCTCTTACCGTGATATGGCGGTTTTGTTTCGGACCAATACGCAGGCGCGGGGACTGGCTTCCAAATTAATGGAATTTAATATTCCGTTTGTCCTGCGGGAACATCTGCCGAATCTTTATGAACATTGGGCGGTCAAAGATATTTTGACCTATATAGAGGTGGCGAAAGGTGACAGGCAGCGGGCAAAAGTAATGCGGATCATCAACCGCCCAAAGCGGTATGTGCATCGAAACGCCTTTACCGAACCTTATGCCGATCTGGAGGAGTTAAAACTATTTTATGAAGATAAGGATTGGATGGTGGACAGGATCGAGCAGATGCAGTCAGATCTTAAGATGCTGGCAACGTTGAAACCCTTTGCCGCGGTAAACTTTATCCGAAAGGGGATCGGTTATGACGAATATATACGGGAATATGCCGATTATCGTGGGATGCGGGCGGATGATCTGTTGAGTATTCTGGATGAACTACAAGAGGAAGCCAGGGAGCAGGAGACATTAACCGATTGGTTTGAACATATTCGTGAATATGGCGAAGAGCTGCAGGAGCAGAGCCGGAGAAGCAAACAGATTCGGACTGCGCAGGAGGAAGAGGATGCGGTGGTGTTGTTGACGATGCATGGGGCGAAGGGATTGGAGTACGACTGTGTCTTTATCCCGGATGCCAATGAGGGAATCACACCACATGGCAAGGCGGTATTGCCATCTGATCTGGAGGAGGAACGGCGTATGTTTTATGTGGCGATGACCAGAGCCAGAGATCATCTCCATATTTCTTATACGAAAGAGAAGTTACATAAAGAAATGGATGTCTCCAGATTCGTGGAAGAAATCTTTGGTAAACAGGATTAAGGTTTCTTTAAGGTTTTGTCTGTTTTTTCGTTAAGGTTTCTGGACTATGATAATACTTGTAAGATCGAAATAGAGAACACGATGGGAGGTAATCGTTATGTGGACCAGGAAAAAATTAAAGGATCGTGCAAAATTTGCGTTACGACAGAATTATTGGAAAATTGTATTGGTGGCACTGATGGCCGGACTGTTGATCGGAGGTGGCGGTGCTTACAGTGGTTATGGGCAGAATCATGGTAAGTCCCAGAGCCAGTCGGAGAGAGTCATTCATGAAACATCGAGTAGGGAAGGTATATGGGATGATCTTGAGGTGGATGAGGAGGACTCTGGGGCAAGCGCCAGTTTACAACAAGAGAAGTTGAATCGTATGGTGGATGAGAACTGGCCTCTTATCATTTGTATTGTGATTGCTGTAATTGTGATCATTTTGGTGGTGCTGGCATTGGCAGTGGTATTAGATGCATTCATCTTGAATCCGTTTGAAGTGGGGGCGAAGCGATTCTTTAGTCACAGTATTGTGCAGAAAGCAGAGGTAAAAGAGATTGCC
>JAUNIU010000268.1 GCA_030523265.1 Eubacteriales bacterium
TAGGGGGCGTCGGTGCTTATATCCTGTCCTTTAGGATATTATGCACCGTTACGTCACCTATATAACGAGAGTGTGCCTCTAGGGAAACAACGGAACCTGTCGCATGCTGCTTCAGACAAACCTTCGAGGCGCATCTGATCGAAACGCTGTAAAGCAAAGACCTTCTATCAAGCCTAGTTGTCTGGCATGGAATCTGCAATTCCAGCCGGATTTCCTTTCACAAATTTGTTGTAAGACACACAGGGCAGACATAATCGGCAAAACAGAATATTCCAACAGATAACCACGAGTTATCCCCAAGAGAATAGGGAAAGTCAAAGAATATAATTAAATTGACAACATGGATTTAGTTGTTATAATGAGAATATGCAGATGAGAAAGAGTCTGTAAATACACAAAAGAGGGAGAACATATTATGTACACAGGATATGGATATACCAGTACAGCAAGTACTAGTAATGCAGGTGCCGCGGTAGCATTGTTTGGCAGCACATTTCTCGTGATTGCTTTGGTAGTGATGGTGATTTTTATCATTGCTAACTGGAGGATCTATAGCAAGGCAGGAGAGCCGGGCTGGGGATGTATTATTCCTTTCTACAGTCAGTATCTTTTGTTTAAGATCGCATGGGGGAATGGATGGTTGTTTTTACTGTTATTCGTCCCGGTTGTAAATCTGTTTGTGGCGTTGGTTGGCCTTTACAAGCTAGGTGCGGCCTTTGGATATGGAGCGGGATTCTTTTTGGGGATGCTGTTCCTGTCACCAATTTTCACTCTGATCTTGGGATTTGGTTCATCTGAGTATCAGGGTCCGGCGTGAGATCGTCTGTGAAATGTGGAGAGTACCTTTATCGCTATGGGATAAAGGTACTTTTTTTTATTTGATTTTTCACATGTGAACTTGTTCACGTTGGCTATATCGTGCCAAGAACGTCACAAATAAGCCCTTATCCGACAAGAGAAACTGCATTCGCAGCTTTCTCTTGCGGTTCCTCGAATGTAAATGTTCTCGGAATGGAGATTATTAGGATGATTGGGGGCAGAGGTACTTTGAAAATGGAAATAACGAATAAATCAGAAGGATAAGTGGTTGACAAAATAAACCTCCCAATCTATAATAGGTTTACAAATGAAACCTATTATAGGTCAGGAGGTTATTTGCTTTCACGCAGGGCAAATAGCTGGAACGGCAGATGCAAATCTTAGGTTTGTATCGCCGTTTCGCAATAAAGTTGTTCAGAAATGAGGATGGAAATGAAAGAAGAGATTCATATTACAAACAAGGAATGGTATGTGATGAAGTGTCTTTGGGAACAGGCGCCAAAGACTTTGATGGAGTTAGTGGGGGAATTGAAGGTATCTCCGGGCTGGAGTAAGAGCACGTGTGCCACGATGGTGAGACGTATGACCCAGAAAGGCTTGATCCGGTATGAGGAAGAGGGTAAGACAAAACGTTTTTTTCCGCAGATTGCCAGAGAGGATGTGGAAGTGCAGGAGACAAAAGATTTCCTGCAACGGATTTATAATGGCAGTATTGGTATGATGATGAGTACGCTGGTGGCACAGGATGGCCTAACTGGGGAGGATATCGCACAGTTGCGCCAGATTCTGCAGGAGGCAGAGGAAAATCAGTCCGAGCAAAAGAGAAACTAGAGGAGAAGGGATATCATGGTTGAATTATTGGTGGAATCTTCGGTGCTGATCATACTGGTACTGGCACTGCGGACAATTTTTGGTGGGCTTGTCAATTATCGTATATTGTATGGGTTGTGGGGGCTGGTGGCATTGCGGTTGCTTCTGCCCGTGCCACTGGTACAGACTTCTGTAAATGTGATGCAGGTGTGGCATGAGACATCGGCAATACTGCATGATCAGTCCGCGAAATGGGACAATGGGAAAGAGAATGTGGAGAAAGAGAAATACGATGCAGAGAACGAGACAGACCGACCGGAGCAGGCATCATCACAACAAGATGTGTTGAAGCAGCAAGACAGTCCCATATCCACGGAACCGGAGATGAGTTCCAAGGGACAGCAAACGGATGCACAAAAAGGCGATCCAGGGGACACTGCAACACAAAGAGAACAGGAGTCATCCGCCTATTATAAACAGAAGACCACTGGAGAAGCTTCTGCAGATACATCGGAGAATCAGGAGAGCAGTGCATCTGCTTCTATGGAAAAAGGGGAGCAAACAGGAAAGCAAGGGAAAAATGCAGCAGATGCATCGGGAACAGAACATCAGATAAAAAATCCGCTGTCATATTTCCGTTATCTTGTTCAGAAAATTGGGATAGAGGAAGTGATCTTTGGTATCTGGTGTGCGGGGATACTGATCTGTTTAGCGATCTTAATCAGTGGCAATGTCAGTCTGTATCGGAAGCTATACCGGGATCGGAAATTATATATGGGGAATGGGCGATACGCAGACCATAAAACCGGACAGCATTTGCGGATATATACTACATCGGTACTTTCTTCTCCGTGTCTCTATGGATGTCTGCGGCCGGGAATATATTTACCAAAGGACCTGGTGGAAGAGATATCGGACAGCAAATTGGAACAGATAATCGTTCATGAGCAGACACATTACCGGCATGGGGATCATATCTGGTCTGTCCTTCGGATGCTTTTGGTGTCCATTTATTGGTTTGATCCATTCGTATGGATAGCAGCAGCCAGTGCGAAGCGGGATGCAGAATTAGCCTGTGATGAAGCTGTGGTGCTTTCTCTCGGGGAGGGGCAGAGACATGACTATGCTGCCATGCTGTTGGAG
>JAUNIU010000269.1 GCA_030523265.1 Eubacteriales bacterium
AGTGATGGCGGTACAGCATGAGAAATATCCGATTTACGGAGTGCAGTTTCATCCCGAGTCGATTATGACGCCGGATGGCAAAAAGATGCTCAAAAACTTCATTAAAAGGAAAGGAGTTACATTATGATTAAAGAAGCAATTAGTACATTGGTAACCGGACAGGATCTCACGCCAGAAGTGATGGAACAGGTAATGACAGAGATCATGACAGGCAATGCAACCGATGCGCAGAAGGCATCATTTCTGACAGCATTAGCGGTAAAAGGAGAGACTGTTGACGAGATTACAGCAGCCGTAAAAGTAATGCACAGCCAATGTGAACCATTTCACAATCCGAATGATGCACTGGAGATCGTAGGCACTGGTGGGGATGGTGCCAATACCTTTAATATTTCCACCTGCTCTTTTATTGTCACCGCTGCGGCTGGTTATCGGGTGGCGAAGCATGGTAACAGAGCTGCTTCCAGCAAGTGTGGTACTGCAGATTGCCTGGAAGCGTTGGGCGCGAAGATTGATGTGGATGCCAAAATAAGTGAGAAATTATTAGCAGAGGATAATATGTGTTTCCTGTTTGCGCAGAAATATCATCCGGCGATGCGTTTCGTAGGTGCGGTTCGCAAGGAGATCGGTATACGCACGTTGTTCAATATTCTGGGGCCGATTTCTAATCCGGCGAGAACCAACCAAATATTGTTAGGCGTGTATGACGAGTCGTTGGTGGAACCGTTGGCACATGTTATGAGTAATCTGGGTGTCAAACGGGCGATGGTAGTATACGGTAAGGATAAGATGGATGAGATTTCCATGAGTGCAGCCACGAAAGTATGCGAGGTAAACGAGGGGAAATTTGTAAACTATGAGATTACACCAGAGCAGTTTGGGTTACCGTCTTGCAAGAAAGAAGATCTGATGGGAGGAGAACCGTCAGAGAATGCCCAGATTGCCAGGGATGTTTTGTGTGGCAAGGAAAGTGGTCCTAAGCTGAACGCGGTATTATTAAACGCAGGTGCAGCGATCCATATTGCCGATGGAAATCTGACCATGGAGGAAGGGATTGCCAAAGCCCGTGAAGTGGTTTCCAGTGGTGCAGCGATCAAACAATTGGAGAAATTCATCGCAGCGACGAATGCCTGATGTTTTGTGTCCTATGTCGGTATGGGGCAGTGCAGAAAAGAGGAGAATATGAATATTTTAGAAGAAATAGCAGCAAAGACCAAAGAACGAGTGCATGCAGCCAAACAAAAGATTTCTCTTGCGGAGATGCAAAAACGGGCAGAGGATATGGTCAGGGCAGAGCAGGAAGCGGGAACATTTCCGAAGACACCAGACGATTTTGCATTTGCCAGAGCGATACGGGAGGGAGATTTGTCATTTATCTGTGAGGTCAAGAAAGCCTCCCCTTCCAAGGGACTGATTGCACCGGACTTTCCCTATGTGGAAATTGCGAAAGATTATAACAGGGGTGGTGCCAGTGCCATATCTGTACTTACAGAACCTTTTTGGTTTCAGGGGTCTGATGATTATCTGCGGGAGATCAAAGACAATGTTTCGATCCCGGTATTGCGGAAAGATTTTACGGTGGATGAGTATATGATCTACGAAGCCAAAATTATTGGTGCCGATGCGGTATTGCTGATCTGTGCCATTCTGGAGGATCGGGAACTTCGTTCCTATCTGGAAATCGCGCATCATTTGGGACTGACAGCACTGGTAGAAGCGCATGATCAGGAAGAAGTGGATCGTGCGGCGGCGGCGGGTGCCCGATTGATCGGTGTCAATAACCGCGATCTGCGTACTTTTACCGTGGATATCCATAATAGTATCCGGTATCGTCAGTCTGTTCCAGAGGAGATTGCGTTTGTATCAGAAAGCGGGATACGTACCCCTGAGGATATTGCAGAGCTGGCAAGAAATCGGGTGAATGGTGTACTGATTGGAGAAACACTGATGAGAGCACCGGACCGGGTGGCGGCTTTACAGGAACTGATGACCGGATGTAAGTGCGGGTAAAGACAACCAAGTTATTCAGAAATGGGGATTCGTATGACATATCAAACAAAAATAAAAGTCTGCGGATTGCGCAGGATGGAAGATGTGGACTATGTGAATGTGTGGAAACCGGATTATATCGGGTTTATTCTGGCAGAGGGGTTTCGTCGCCAGATTACGCCTGCGCAGGCGGAAAGACTGGCAGAACGGCTGGATACGCAGATTCAGAGGGTGGGGGTATTTGTAAATCAGCCCGTGGCATTCGTGTCCGATTTGTTGGATAGAGGGATTATTCAGTGGGCGCAACTCCATGGGGAGGAGGATGAGACATATATCCAGTCTCTTAGAGAGGCTTGTCAAAACAGAGGATGCCAGGCTGGGATCCTCAAGGCAGTACGGGTGCGGACGGCGGAGGATATCAGACAGGCACAGGGATACACAGCAGACTATCTCTTGTTAGACGCCTGGTCTGCCAAAGGTGCCGGTGGCAATGGAAAGACCTTTGACTGGTCTTTGATCAATCAGGTCAACCGCCCATTTTTCCTGGCGGGAGGACTGGGACCGGACAATGTAGCAGAAGCGATCCGAACGGTGCGTCCTTATGGCGTAGATGCCAGCAGCAGTCTGGAGACAGACGGATATAAGGATCTGGATAAAGTCAAACAATTTATCACGGCGGCACGGGGGAAAGTTATCGGAGAATAACGAAATAACAAGCAAACGAAAGCATTGATCAGACAGGAGGATAGAAGATTCATGAGTAATGGAAG
>JAUNIU010000032.1:0-15050 GCA_030523265.1 Eubacteriales bacterium
GCACAAACCTGAACGCATCAACAGTTTGTGCTTTCCTTATATGTTTCCTATACCAAAAATGCCCATCGAATCTCCCAGACGCTCTTTCATCTTCCGTAAGGCTTTGGTATGAAGTTGCGAAACTCTGGATTCGGATACCTCCAAAATCTTACTGATCTCCTTTAGCGTTAATTCCTCAAAATAGTAAAACGCGATCACCCTCTGCTCCTTTTCGGTCAAGGTATCAATCGCTTCTGCCAAAAGCCGTTTCAGTTCCTGACGTTCTACCACCTGTTCCGGCTGCTCAAATTTTTGTTGATTCCCTGCTTCTACCCGAACTTCACTGCCCTGTTCCAGATACTCATCTAAAGATACCAGACTGGATAAATTGGTCTGGCTTACTAATTCCTCCAGTTCCTCTACAGAAATATCCAATTCCGCTGCCAGTTCTTCATTGGTAGCAGTACGGCCAAACCTGCTTTCCAATTCCTGCATAGCAGAATCCAATTTCTTTTGTTTCTGACGTATCGTCCTGGGAATCCAATCCATTTTTCGGATCTGATCCAGGATAGCACCCCGTATTCGCAAACTGGCATAGGTTTCAAATTTTACTCCTTTGGTCAATTCATACTTGTCTATCGCATCAATCAAACCAAAAATACCATATCCCACCAAGTCATCATACTCCACTGTATACCCCAGATACATCCCCATCCGGCCAGCCACAATCTTCACAAGACCTGCATACTCTGTGATTAACTTTTCTCGAATTTTTGCACTTCTGGATCTGACATATTCCTCCCAAAGTGCGTTTTTCTCCATATCATCCATCGAGTAACAACATCCCTTCTATCGTTATATCTGTTCCGCTTGTACAGATTCATCACTTCCGTCTTCTGCCTGTTGCTCCTTCGCTAACTGCTCTGCCTTCTTCTCTTCCTCTAATTCTTTATCCCGCTGCTGTTGGATAAAACGATTGCTTCGTTCCACCCACATGACAATTTTCTGCGCAATCACACCCAAAATATAAAATATAATCAGCGTTGCCAACAATATTTCCAGACTATAAGTCACATCCATATGCCTGACAATCGAAATAACACAGACAACAGCTCCCGCCAATAATGTAACCACTTTGGGAATATAATTTGATTTCATCCAATCAACCTCCCTGCACTATATGGTCCGAACCGACCTGCCCACCGCTTTGATGACAAAGTCTCCCGTCTCCGGATAAAACTCCACCGTGCGGCCATAATTCAAACCGGTGTCCTCCGCCAAAATGCGAATCCCCAGCTCTTTTAATTTTTGCTTCACCGCTTCCACATTGCGCTCTCCTACCCGCAACATCTCATTGTTTGTCTTGAATGCAAACATCTGTGCTCCGCCAGCTATTTTAGCAGTCAGCATCGAAGTGTTTGCTCCGGCACGCGCCATCCTGTCAACCAGCATATCGATACCGGTATCTGCAAACTTGGCTTTATTCTGATTTTGACGTACCTTTGTACTGTCCGGCAACATGATGTGTACTAATCCGGCAATTTTTGTATTTTTATCATATAATACCACGCCCACACAGGAACCCAAACCCAGTGTAGTAATCGCATCCGGAGAATGACAGATATTCCCATCTGCCATTCCCACCTTAATCATTTTACTCATGATACTCACCCGATTCCCAACGCACTTAATATCGCATGATATGATTCCATTGTCGGAATCATAATAAAATATCCACTAAGATCAATATCCATATCACAAAATCTGGACTCGATCAGCAATGCCTTATCTCCTAATTTGCCAAATTCAATCGCCGGCACACTTAAGATAGCTCCTGCCATATCTATGGCCAAATAAGGTATCGAAGTTGTGATTTGCAGAGCCGTCATCTTAGAAATAGAATTCAGATAGGCACCCGTAATGATATTGCCAATTTCTGTCAAGGCAGATTGCGCAATCTCTGAAAAGCCTTCCTCTTCCTTTTCCTGCCCCGGCTGCCCCATCAACTGATTCACCAGATGATGCGCAGCATCGTTTTCCATCATGAACAGCATATATCCTTCGATATCTCCATCCAAAGACACCATAATACCTGCCACCAGAGCCTCCGGCCCACCCAGGATCTCTGACAATTCACTAAAAGTCAGCATTTTCACCTGTGGTACATGCATGTCTATCTTATTGCTAATCATCTGCGATAGAGCTGTCACCGCATTTCCCGCTCCGATATTTGCGATCTCTGTCAGGACATCTAAGTCCATGTCTTCAATTTTTTCCTGCTCCTGCATGGACATCACCTCACATTACTTCTTTGTCATTGATAACCGAAGCAATATTTAACAGGGAAATCAAACTTTCTCCATTTTTACCAATACCGCTTAAATACTGCGCTTTCTCATCATTAAAATCTGCCGTCGTATTCTTCTCAATGGCTTCTTCCGTCAGATCCACCACCTCACGTACTTCGTCTACGATCAGACCAATCGCAGACTGTGGCTCCAGTTTAATGATAATGATCCGGGTCGCATTGGTATATTCATCCGGCTCCAAACCAAATTTCAAACGCAGACTCATAACCGGAATGATCTCACCCCGCAGATTAATCACGCCCTTAAAATATGACTGTGCCTTTGGAATACGTGTAATCCTCTGATTGCGCACGATATTATCCACATATTTGATATCAATACCATACTGTTCCGAACCAATCTTGATTACGATAAACTGTTTTGTCTCACTCGCCACTTCGATGTTCTGGATATCTGTAATTTCTTCCATTTCAAAACCCCCCTACACTAAAGTATTGACTTCCAGGATCAATGCGATCTCGCCATCCCCCAGAATCGTTGCGCCACCTATCATCTTACTGCAATTAATGTAATTGCCAATTGACTTAATTACGATCTCCTGCTGGCCGATCAGATTATCTACCACCAGTCCGGCCTGTTTCTCACCCTTTTTGACAATAACCACAGTCAGACTTTCTTCTTCCTGCTCTACTGCCTCAACATCCAATAACTGATCCAGTCGGATCAGCGGAATCACACTGCCCCGCAAATTGATCACTTCTTTTGTCTGCACATGCTTCACATCTTCTAACGGAACATCCTCAATAGTCTGGATATTCCCCAATGGGATAGCATATTTCTCAGTACCTAATTCTACCATCAATGCCTGAATGATCGCCAAGGTCAGCGGCAAACGAATAATAAAACTACTGCCTTCTCCCAATACGGATTTGCATTCGATATTACCACCCAGACCTTCAATCTTGGTCTTAACCACATCCAGTCCTACGCCACGACCAGATACATCTGTAATCTGCTCTGCCGTGGAAAAACTTGGTTTGAATAACAGATCAATAATTTCCTTATCAGACATGGCCGCAGCCTGCTCCGGTGTAATGGTTCCCTTTTCAATCGCCTTGTTCTTTACTTTCTCTACATTGATTCCGGCACCATCATCACGCACCTCGATATTGACATTGTTTCCATCCTGATAAGCGTCCAGATAGATATTACCCACTTCCGGCTTGCCCAGAGCGATACGTTCCTCATTGGATTCCAGACCATGATCCGCAGCATTGCGCAATAAGTGCTGCAACGGATCCCCGATCTCATCAATAACGGTACGGTCTAACTCCGTTTCCTCACCCGTCATATGTAATTCCATCTTTTTATCTAACTTTTTATTCAGATCGCGAATCATACGCGGAAATCTGCTGACAACGCTTTCAATCGGCACCATCCTGACTTTCATCACAGACTCATGAAGATTGGTCGTGACACTTTCCAGATACTCAATCTGTTCATTAAAGGAGGAGTCGTTTACCTGTCCATCGGATGCACTGGTGGACACCAATCCATTTTTCGCTATGATTAACTCACTGACCAGATTCATCAGTACGTCTAATTTCTCAATATCCACACGAACGGTACGACCTACCGCTGGTTTTGCCTTCTGCGCATTTTGCTTCTTGGCAGGCTTATTCTCTGTCATGACAGCCGCCTGTCCACCAGCCGTCTTCTTCACCGGCTCTGCCACCGGAACCTCTTCATTATACTCTTCTGTCACCGTTGTCTCTGCAGCATTGATGTCATGCTCTGACTCTGCTGCGCCCTCTTCGAGTTTCACATCAAAGACGCCCACAACTGCTTCCTTTACCTCAGAAACACTTTCGATGGCAGTTTTGACTGTTTCCAGAGATTCCTTGGTGAAATACACCAGACTGAATGTCAGATCAAACTTTTCATCTTCGATATCCTGTACATTCGGCTCTGCTTTAATAACCTCACCCATTTCCTCCAATGCCTTAAATACCAAAAAGGCTCTGGCGGCTTTTAAGATACAACTCTCCTGCAAATATACGGTAATACCATAAATATTTTGGTTTTGCTCCTTTGCCTTATCAAAAGTAGCCTTCTCGTAATCGGTGATACGAATGCTTTCATATGGTATTCCATCCATCTGCTCTTGCGCTGTTGTTTCCTCTGCAGGGCTTTCTGTCTTGTCCGGTGTTGCTTCATCCGATCCGGATCCGGCTTTTTCTGCAATGGAATTTAAGGTATTGATGATTTCTTCGTTTTCCTCGGTTCCTTCATCGGCAGAATCCATAATGTTATCCAGATATGCCTCCAATGCGTCCAAACCACGGAATAATACATCCACCAATTCCGGCTGTACCTTCATGTTTCCGCTGCGGATCTCCTGAAAAACATTCTCCATATCATGGGTTAAACGCTGCATGCGCTTATATCCCATAGTTCCTGCCATGCCCTTTAAGGAATGGGCCGCCCGGAAAATCTCATTGATACAATCCATGTTCTCCGGTTCGGTCTCCAGAATCATTAACTGATCACTCAGCGTTTGCAAATGCTCCTTTGTTTCATCGATAAAAATTTCCAGATATTGACTTACATCCATTTTATTGCACCCCCACATGCTTGGTAATTGCTCTGGCAACAGATTCCAAAGGTACCACCTCATCCACTGCTTCTGCTTGTGCAATGGATTTCGGCATGCCATATACCGTACTGGTCTGTTCATCCTGTGCAATTACATATATTTTGTTTGTTTTTTCTAACTGCAGGATCCCCTGCGTACCATCCGCGCCCATCCCGGTCAGCACCACACAGGTAATCTCATCAAAGGAACTTTTCATCAGAGATTCATAGGTGATATCCGCACAGGGTTTTAATGCGTTTCTGGCTTCTTCGACAGTTACTGACAAGCTGTGTAACCGCTTATTCTTTTCCACAACCCGCATCTGCGAGCCGCCCTTTGCAATATACACAGTACCTTTTTGTAAAACCTCTCCATGCTCTGCTTCTTTGACCGCCACATGGCTCAATTCATCCAAACGTTTTGCCAGAGAAGCGGTAAACCCTTCCGGCATATGTTGTATGATCAGCACCGCAGCATCCAGATCTTCGGGTAAATACGGAATCACTGACTGCAATGCTTTCGGTCCTCCGGTGGAACAAGCCAATGCAATTAACTTGTTGGCACCTTTTCCCAGCGGTTCCGTAGAATGCTTGGACCGGTCTCCCTTTAATCCACTTGGCAATCCCCGCTCGGAACGCGAAGCCACCAATTTCGTCCTTTGCATCTGCACAGATCTGGCTGGCTTTGCCACATCCTCCGTAACCTGATGCGCCACATGCTCCCCGATCCCCTCTGTAGACAATCCGGTGGCCGCCAATAACATCCACACCAGGATACAGCTAAAAGAAGGTCCCTTTGCCACAGCCAGGCTGGTGGGTTTGGTGACAAAATCAAAAGCACCCAATTCCAAGGCTTCGATCGTTTCTTTTCCACCCTCTCTGGCAAGGGTACTCACGATCAGAACCTTCGTGTGAAACTTTCTCCGGTTCATTTCCCGCAGAAATTCGATTCCATTCATCTTAGGCATATTGATATCTAACACAATCGCATCCACAGCATTGCCGGCCTCTAAAATATCTAATGCCTCCAACCCATTTGAAGCAAACCATTCTGCATGAAGTTGTTTCTCTGCATTGATTATATCAGAGACAACCCTTCTCATAAGTGCAGAATCATCAACAACCAAAATATTTTTCATACTTTTTACTCCAATCTATTGACGACTACCACGAAACATTCTGGCTAATAATCCCGAAATTCCCCGGAACTGCTGTGTCTGTTCTTCGTTAAGACCATTTTCTAATACCATCGCCAATTCCATCAGGGCTCTGGCAGCCGGCGCATTGGGTGCCGCTATGGATATCGGCTGCTGTTTGCGCACAGCACTTTGTAATTTGGCATCCTCGGGTATGGCTCCCATATATTCCATATCCATCTGAAGGAATTTGCCAGACACCGTACTCATTTTATAATAGAGTTCTTTCCCCTCCTCATATGACTGTACACGATTTCCAATCATACGAATCTTCATCTTGCCCGGATCAAACGTATCCTGCCTGCGTATCGTCTTGAGCAGGGCATAGGCATCGGTGATCGAAGTGGGCTCTGGTGTGGTAACCAGCAATACCTCCGCACTGCACATTACCAGATCAATGACAGCATCCGATATTCCCGCCCCGGTATCAATCAATATGATATCCGCCACCTGATCTAACTCATACATGGATGTCACCAGACTCTGTATCTGATCCTTATCCAGATTCGTCATCTCCCGAAGCCCGGAACCTCCGGAAATAAATCCAATGTTCTCTGGCCCCGGTGTCAATATATCTCTCACATTTTTTCCGCGAAACATCATATCCGCCAAATTATATTTGGGCCGCAATCCCAGCATGACTTCGATGTTAGCCAGACCAAAATCCGCATCCAGAATCACAACTTTTTTTCCCATGCGGCTCAACTGAATCGCCAAATTAACAGAAACATTTGACTTACCAACTCCACCTTTGCCACTGGTCACTGTGATCACGCGGGCAAGATGCTTCTTCTTATTTTGTTGTTTAATGATATTTCTCAAACGTTCAGCCTGATCCATCAACCATTTCCTCCCAGAAGCATTTTTGCCATTTTCTGTGCATCAATCTTACCGATATCATCCGGAACATTCTGTCCCCAGGTTGCATATGCCAGTTCAGCACCTGTCAACAT
This sequence comes from Eubacteriales bacterium, assembly GCA_030523265.1. Lineage (GTDB taxonomy): Bacteria > Bacillota > Clostridia > Lachnospirales > Lachnospiraceae > Butyribacter. Next base: position 7,072 of record JAUNIU010000032.1, read on the forward strand.
ACGAATATTCAAGATATTTCCAACGGTATCTGTTTCATCCAATTTCGTAAATACCAGATAATACTCGGTAATCTTCTGATAAGTCTGTGCGATCTTCACCAAATCTTTGTACTTGGTAGTCGCACTCAATACCAGATATACCTCTTTATCTTCCTTTGGTACCTGTTCCAGCAGGCACTTAATGTCCTGAATCTGTTCCTGGTTTTGATGAGAGCGTCCTGCTGTATCCACCAGTACCAGGTCATAATCCTTTAATCCATCCATCACTTTTTCCATCTCGTCGGCGGAATAGACCACCTCCAGTGGAATCCCTAATATATTAGCATAGGTTTTCAGCTGATCCACGGCAGCAATGCGGTATGTGTCCGATGTAATCAGGGCAACCTTTGTCTTTTTGGTGAGCTTCAATGTAGATGCGATCTTGGCAATCGTTGTCGTCTTTCCCACTCCGGTAGGACCCACAAAGAAAATATATTTGGTTTTCTTTGTCCGCACGTCAATCAAATGGGACTGTCCAAAGGATAAAATAATTTTCTGGTATACTCCCGCCAGAATATTGTCTAACGTCCACTCCTTATGCTTACCAGACCTGATCGAATCAATAATCTGATCCACATATTGTTCCTGCACCTCATTCGCTATCATCTTATCACGGATTAATTGAAGATATGCCTGAATCTTGTCATCCTCTTGGGACGCTTCCGGCTCCTCTTCGCTTTTTTCTTTGGATTGCAGCACCTGTTTCTCCAAAAGATCCTGTAAGCTGTTTAATTTTTGCTCAATCGCTTCCTTTTCCGCATCCGGGTTCTGCTGTTCTTCCTGCTCCGGCGTATCATCCAATATCTGGTCACTTTGCAATAATTTTTCCCGTTTTGCCTCCTGTTTCGCCACCTTGGAATCCGGAGCCGCATACTCCTCCTGCTCCCGGATCACTTCCTGCAGCTTGCTAAAATCGGGAACCGATTCTCTGGTGTCACCCGAATTTTCATCCACCGCTGCTGTGATTTCCACGGAAGGTTTCTTAAAAATCTTATAAAACCCCTTGGGAACCATCGTTTTTACATTCATGATAACGGCATCATTACCAAGCTCTGCCTTTGCCAATCCAATCGCTTCTTCTTCTGTTGTCGCAATGTATTTTTTGATAACCACTATACTGTCACCATCCCTATCGATTGTAATTCTACATCAGTGTCAATTTCATTATATGATATTACGATTAAATCCTGGAATTGCTCTTCCACAAGTTTTCTAAAATACAGTCGGACTATCGGTGAAGTGACAATAATCGGATTCTTGCCAAGTTCTTCCATTTTGTCCATTTCCTCTTTCACGGACTGTAGTATATCCTGGGTCTTTTCCGGATCTAAGTTAATATATGTCCCCTGCTCTGTCTGCTTGATGGACCCCATAATATCCTGCTCAATCTTAGGGTCCAGCGTCACCACGCTAGTCATCTCATTGGCCGGGAAATATTTATTGGAAATCGCCCGTTTCAGGCTCTGACGCACATATTCCGTCAGCACATCGGTATCTCTGGTGCTGCTGGCATTATCTGCCAGTGTTTCAAAGATTGTCACCAGATCACGGATGGAGATTCCCTCCCGCAACAGATTCTGCAATACCTTTTGAATCTCACCGACGCTTAACATCTTAGGTACCAATTCTGATACCAGAGTCGTATTCGCTTCCTGAATATTATTAATCAGATTCTGTACATCCTGACGGGTCAGCAACTCATCCAGATGTCCCCGAATCACTTCCGTCAGATGCGTGGCAATGATGGATGGCGGATCCACCACCGTATACCCCATGGACTCCGCCCGCTCACGCTGCGATTCCGTGATCCAGATCGCCGGAAGGTGGAACGAAGGTTCAAACGTAGGAATACCCGTGATCTCCTCTTCTACAAATCCCGGATTCATCGCCATATAATGGTCAAACAATATTTCCCCATCACTGACCGGTACCCCTTTTATCTTAATCACATATTGGTTTGGATTGAGCTGGATATTATCCCGCAAACGGATCATCGGCACCACACACCCAAGTTCCAATGCGATCTGTCGTCTAATCATCACGACACGGTCTAACAGATCTCCGCCCTGGTTGACATCCGCCAGCGGAATGATCCCATATCCAAATTCCAACTCGATGGGATCCACCTGCAACAGGGATACCACATTCTCCGGTCTGCGGATTTCTTCTGCGGTTTCTTCCTCTTCATCCACCTCTGCTTCGATATCCTGTACCTCCATATTGGCTTCGATGGCTCTCCCTGCGGCAATAAACAAAATTGCATATATGAAACAGATCAACGTCGGCAATGGGGTCAGCCCCAACAATGCCATAGTTCCGCCTACGATATACAATACCTTCGGTATCGAGAATAACTGCCGGATCAGTACATTCCCCAGATCGGATTCTCTGGAAACTTTGGTTACCAAAACACCGGTAGACAGGGAAATAACCAGAGAAGGAATCTGACTGACCAATCCGTCACCGATGGTGAGAATCGAATATTTTTGTAATGCCTCCATCGGTTCCATCCCCTGCATCACGATTCCCAGGATCAGTCCACCGGCAAAATTGATCACCGTGATAACCAGACCGGCGGTAGCATCTCCTTTGACATACTTTGTCGCACCGTCCATAGCACCAAAGAATGTGGATTCATCCTGTATCTTCTGCCGTCGTTCTTTTGCCTGTTCATCGGTGATGGCACCGGTATTCAGATCTGCATCAATCGCCATCTGCTTGCCGGGCATCGCATCCAGCGTAAATCTTGCAGTCACCTCGGATACTCGTTCGGAACCTTTATTGATCACGATAAACTGAACAATAATCAGGATCAAAAATACGATGGCACCAACCACCAGATTACCTCCACCCACGAAGTTACCAAAGGCAGATACCACATGTCCCGCATAACCGCTTAACAAAATATTTCTCGTCGATCCCACATTTAATGAGATCCGAAAGAGTGTCGTCATCAACAGTAACGTCGGAAATGCTGACATCTGCAACGCTTCCGTAGAAAACAGGGCAGTAAATAGAATGATCAGTGCGATCGCCAGATTAAACATCATCAGCACATCCAACAATCCTGTCGGAATCGGAATAATCAAAAATATAATTGGGACTAATATATATAATCCTAATAACAAATCGGCTCTTTTCATCTTGCGTCTCCTTTAGTCTCCTGTCTTTCCTGTCAGATTGTATACATAAGCCAAAACTTCTGCAACCATCTGATATAATTCTGGCGGAATCTCCGCTCCTAAATCCACATTATGATATAACATCCTTGCCAACGGTTTATTTTCCACAATCTCCACACGATTGTCCCGTGCGATATCCTTAATTCTCTGCGCCAGATAATCGGCACCCTTAGCCACCACCACCGGAGCTTCATGGGAAAGCTTGTCATACCGGATGGCGACCGCCAAATGCGTTGGGTTTGTGATGACCACATCCGCATTGGGTACCTCCTGCATCATTCGCCTTCTGGAAGCCTGCTGCATACGGGATCTCTGCTGGCTTTTCACCTTAGGATCTCCTTCTGAATTTTTGTATTCATCTTTGACTTCCTGTTTGGTCATCTTCATATCCTGATGAAATTTCCATTTTTGGTATGCAATATCTACCACGGCAATCACCACAAAAAAAGCACTGATGCGCAACCCGATACTGATAATAATATCACCAATGATGGATAGTGCCTGCGTCAGGGAATACTCATACATATTCATAACCAGCGCCCACTTATCCTTCAAAAAGCTATAAACCACATAAGTAATGACTCCCACTTTCGCTATGGATTTCAGCAATTCCACCACTTTATCCTTAGAAAACAGACGTTTGAAGCCACTGATGGGATTAAATTTATCAAATTTCGGTTTCATTGGTTCAAAGGATACTTTCCATTTCACCTGAACCAAATTGGTGACAAACGCCACAACAAATGTTATCACAAAAAAAGGCAACGCGGTAATCACAATCTGCCGGATCGCTTCTCCCAGATAAGAACAGGATAACTGCAATGTAAACTCATCATTGGAGGTATCTGCGATTTTTCCGTAGATGGAAGAAAACCCTCCCATAAAACGGTCCCCTAAAAACCCCATCATCAACCGCAGCATATAAAAAAACACCAGCAAAGACACTGCGGTCGTTGCATCTGTACTTTTCGCAACCTGTCCCTTTTTACGGGCATCCTCTAATTTTTTGGTGGTGGGTTCTTCGGTTTTCTCCCCACCTTCTCCACTTTGTGCAAACAACTGAAGATCATAAGACAAAGAATATTCTGACTGCTCCACAAAATGGCGATCATGCCCCTTGTTTCGTCTCATAAAAATCTCCATTCCATATATTCTCGCTTTCCATCGGTTACACGCGTAGCTATAGATACTATATACTATACTCCTTTTCTGTGAAAATAGCAAATTGCTATCCTCTTGCGTTTCCGCATGAACATCTGGCTTGCACCGTTACGGTATTATAAGCCTGTCATGTCACGATGGCGCAAGGTTTTGTATAAAATATTTGGTTAATTTCTGCATTTCCTCAAACAGAAAGTCTGTGACACCGGAAAACAGCTGTAATGTCACAAAGATCAAAAATAGTCCGACAAAAATTTTTAACTGCATACCAATCACAAACATATTCATCTGTGGTGCAATCTTCGCCAAAATGCCCAACACAATATTAATCACCAGGATACACGAAAATATTGGCAGAATGATCCGGAATCCTATCACAAAATAATCCGTAATATACGTAATCATAATCGTGTACAGATTTCCACTGATCTTTGCCCCTCCGATCGGAATCAGCTGATAGGAATCGTATAGTGCATCTATGATAAAGTAATGCATATCCGACACCAGAAACAATAACATAAAAACATAGGAATACAAATTAGCGGTGACAGTGGAAGAAATACTGGTGGTAGGATCCATCTCCTGAACCATGGAAAAACCGATCTCCATATCAATCATATGGCCGGAGAAATTCAAAATATACATACACAGCAGAGAACCCAGACCAATCAATATTCCGGTGATGCCTTCTTTGAGTGCCAGTGCAGAATATCCCAATACGCCATCATACGAAACCGAAGTATAGTCAACGGTGTTCATAACTATTATGGTTAAAAACAGAGCAATCCCAGCTTTTAATCGTCTGGGAATCTCATTTCCACTAAAAAAAGGAGCGACTACAACCACCGAGGCCACCCGTATAAATACCAACATAATATATTCCAGGTATTCTACTGTAAAACTCATTAGTTTTCCACTCCTTGTTTCGATTCATGGATAATTGTAATGTGTGTGTGTCACACTGGTTCCGATAAATTTCGGAAACGCAACTATCCTTTAATATACTGCGGTATATTCTCCAACAGAGCCGTAAATAACTCCACTACATTATTCATGATCCAGCCACCACACAACACCAGGATTAACATAATCGCCAAAAATTTAGGCACGAACGTCAAAGTCTGCTCCTGAATCGAGGTGACGGTCTGAAAGATACTGATAATTAATCCAATCACCAGGGAAACAATCAGCAATGGCGCAGCGGACTCCACCGCAGTCCACACAGTTTCTCTGACGATGTCTAATACCATTCCTTCATTCATGAAGCATCACCTCCTATTTTCACTGGAACGATTGTACCAATTGACCGATCAGCAGATTCCATCCATCCGCCAGCACAAACAACAAAATCTTAAACGGCAATGAAATCGTAGTCGGCGGCAACATCATCATACCCATCGACATCAAAGTCGATGCCACCACCATATCAATCACAATAAACGGCAGATAAATAATAAAACCAATGATAAACGCGGTGCGCAACTCACTGATAATAAAGGCTGGAATAATGGTCATAATGGAAATATCATCCGTATTCTCGATATCATCGGAAGACTGCCCGTTGATGGTCATAAAGAGTTTCAGATCCTTTTCCCGGGTCTGTTTTAACATAAATGTGCGCAAAGGAGCAGTTCCTGCTTCCAATGCCGCCTCCTGTTTGATGGTACCCGCCATGTATGGCTGCACCGCATTGGTATTGACTTCGTTAAAGACCGGTGCCATCACTGCGAATGTGATAAATAAAGCCAATCCCACCAAAACCTGATTTGGCGGAGTCGTCTGCGTCCCCAATGCAGTCCGCAAGAAATGAAAGACTACAATCACTCGGGTAAACGATGTCAACATAATCAAAATGGATGGCGCCAGACTAAGAACCGTCAACAAGATCAAGATTTGCAAAGTAGACTCCAATGTAGCACTGCCGGCATTGGAGGTAATATTCAGATCCAGCGTATTATCATCTGCATCCGGGTTTGCACTGATTTCATCCTCCGTGATGGAATCTACATTACTGTTGCCAGTGGCACTGGCATATGACGGAGCCGCCGCCAAACATATACATATAAACATGGACAAAGTAATCAACGTTCTCATCATCGCTTTTGCCCGTTTCTTTTCAAACCATCGTTTCATCATATCAATCCCTATTTGCCCTCTGCTTTTTTGTTTTTTTCATTAATTCAGAAAACATATCTCCAAATGAGCCCTGTTTCAGAAATTCCTGCGGCTGCAGATCCAACTCCTCCTCTGTCAATTCCGTCAGGACTGTTATTTTTTCCTTCGTCACTGCTACTGCTACATATTTTGTCCCGATTTTAACGATACAAATCGTCTTTCCCGGACCAAAAGCATAACTTTCCATCACCTGAATATTATGATTGTTTTGTTTCGACATGGAAGCGTTTGCATACCATCTGGTAAACCAGGACGCCGCAAACAACAATCCAATGAATACAATCAAGAGTAATATCAATTTAAAAAGGCTGGCAAGTGTAGAAAACCCTGACGTAAGCAAAAGCATATCCACACCTCCAGCACATAAATTCTTATTTTGTAATTTCAACGATACGAATGCCGAAATTCTCCTCAATTACTACGACTTCACCTTTCGCAACAAACTTACCATTCACCAGTACATCCACCGGCTCTCCAGCTAACTTATTTAACTCGATAATGGTACCTGGTGCAAAATCTAAAATCTCTTTAATGGATTTGTTGGAACGACCCAATTCCACCGTCACCTCCAACGGAACATCCATAATGAGATCAATATTCTCCTGTTGCATAAGCGGACTCACACCAGCATTAAATGGTTGGAACTGAGCAGGCTGTACATTCACATTCTGCATCGGCATCATGTTCGGCTGCTGTACCATCCCCTGATTCATCATCGGCTGTCCCATCATTGGCTGCTGTGCTGGCTGCTGCATAGCAGGCTGCTCAGGAACCGGCTGTGCCTCTGGTGCCGGTATCGGTTCTGGGGTTGCTACTGGTGTCGGTTCTGCTTCTGCCATACTCTCATCTCCAATAAATTTCTGATATAAATCTCTTGCGAAATCAAATGGATAAAGCTGCATAATCTGACTGTCAATCAGATCACCGATCTTCATCTCAAATGCAACTTGTACAATCTTGCCATCCAGAAATGTACTGATCTCATCATCACTCACGGTATCATTCAAATCCACCAGACTGGCAGTAGGAGGACTGATATCTACCTTTTTCTCCAACATCGATGATAACGAAGTGGCTGCAGTACCCATCATCTGATTCATCGCTTCACTAATGGCACTCAGGTGTAGCTCTGACATTTCGCCATCGGTATTGGATCCATCTCCACCCATCATCAGATCTGTGATAATCTTTACATCCTGCTCTTTTAATATCAAAATATTATTACCATCGATCCCTTCAATATAAGAGATACGAATAAACACACATGGTCTATCATATTGTGCTGACAGATCATCCAGTGTTACATAGGATACTTTCGGCGTGGTAATCGTAACCTTTGTATTTAAGAGGGTGGATAACGTTGTCGCCGCAGTTCCCATATTAATATTAGCAATCTCACCTACCGCATCACGCTCTGCATCT
>JAUNIU010000032.1:15060-17198 GCA_030523265.1 Eubacteriales bacterium
TGATAACATTCCATCCATAAAACTATTGCTCCTCCCTTATTATTGATGTAACCCGAACGGCATAGGAATCGGAAGTCGCACCAGGTAAAGCATGAAACTTCTTAATATTGCCTGTATACACCTCAAGTTCATCATCAATCTTGGTATCTAATTTGATGATATCACCAATCTGGATATTCATAAAATCATTTACCGAAATCCAACTCTTGCCCAACAAGGCACGAACCGGGATTTTTGCATGATCTATCAGGCTTTCAATCACTTCTTGATAGCTTGTATCATCTTTTTCTTTCATCGTCGAATACCAATATTTCGTATTCAACTTGTCAATCACAGATTCCACACAAGAAAATGGAATACAAATATTCATCAGACCTTCCACATTGCCCACAGTAATATTCATCGTGATGATGGCTGTCATCTCACTCGGCGATATAAACTGTGCAAACTGGGAATTTGTCTCTATACGCTCCAGTCTCGGCTCCAATTCCACCACACTGGCCCAAGGATCCACCAACAGACTGGTACATACCTCTAATACTCTTTCTAATATTATCAATTCAATCTCGGTAAACTCACGGCTTTTTTCCAAAGGTTCTCCGCCGCCACCCAGCAATCGGTCCACTATGGCAAATCCCAGATTGGACGCCAATTCCAATATCACACTGCCCTCCAATGGTGCACATTCAACCACACCCAGCAATACCGGATTGGATAAGGCATTCGCAAATTCGGAATATGCATTTGCCTCTGCATTCATCACTTCCACCTGCACTGTTTTACGCAGATACGCCGGCAAATGCGTGGATAGCAGACGACCATAATTCTCAAAAATGATCTCTAATGTCCTCAGATGATCCTTTGAAAATTTAGACGGTCTGGCAAAATTATAATTGCTGACACTCTTTTCTTTCGATTCATTTAACTCATCCGGATCCAATTCACCACTGCTCAGCGCACTGAGCAGATTGTCAATCTCTTCCTGCGATAAGGTGTCTCCCATCTTCTTCACCTCTCGTGGGAACCTTCATCTAATATCCTGATAAAAATTCCATTTTCTCTACTATAGATTACCTCATTACAAAGCTTTCGCTTTATAATCTCGTTGTACTGTCACAGACAAGCTTATGTAATCCACTTGTCATCATACCATATTTTCCACGGAAAGAAAACATCTTATTTAAATTTTACTGGAACATAAAATTATCCAAAATTACTTTTTTCACTGCTTTCGAGTCCAAATGCTTCTGAATCTGTTCCAATGCTTCCTTTTGAATCTCATCCTGTGAAATATCTTCTGCCGTGTGACTTTGAATGACAGAACGGATAATATCTGTGATCTCCGCCTGATTGTTTTGCAAAATCTTGCTGACGGATTTATAGTCATCCGCTTTCTTATATACAGAAAGCGTATAGCCATTTAACATCGCATAATGAGATTCTCCGTCGCCACCCATCTTCAGGTTCAGTGTCTGCTGCTCCTCAAAAGCAACCGCTACTGACTCCAGATCCTTCAAAGAATAATCCTCATCACTTCCCGCATCCCCATCTGCATCCAATTCCAGATTCAACACCGATGCTACCTGCGTGATCAGATTGTTTGTCTTTTGGAATGTTGGCAACATGACAAAAAACATAATCGCCGTCAATACCACATTAATCACTGTCAACGCTGTAATAATTACACTAAAGATATTTTTTTTCATCTTCCCGCACCTTTCTTTCACCTAATTAATCAGATAAGCCATATATTTTTATTTCCACACGACGATTTTTCGCCCTGCCGGATGCTGACGTATTTTCGGCTACCGGATCTACCTCTCCCCTGCCCGAAGCCTCTAAGTATTTCAAATTCAGATTCTTTTTTTCATGAAAATATTCTAAAACCTTAGTCGCTCTAGCTGTAGAAAGCCATATGTTACTCGGATACTCTGCCGTATTAATCGGAACATTATCCGTATGCCCCTCTATCTTGATCTGATTTTTGGGATATTTTTTAAGAATGTCTCCCACTCTGTTCAAAATCGGCTTGGCCTCTTTCCGTATATCAGAACTACCAGAATCAAACAAGACACTGCCACTCAGAGAAAGCATGACATATTGATAACCATCATCGATGGTCACATCCAGATCATCTT
>JAUNIU010000270.1 GCA_030523265.1 Eubacteriales bacterium
GATTTATTAGTGGCTTTGGATGATTTTCGGGACAGAAAATGTTTTCTGTTTGACATGGATGGTCTGATTTTTGACACGGAGCAGCTATTTATGGAACAACTGGCTGTTGCCATGGCAGATCGTGGATACCATCTGACAAGAGAGGTGTATATCCATACGTTGGGAATGGGTGGGGAATTGCTGAAAAAATATATGCTGGAGATATATGGAGAGAAGTATCCCTTTGCAGAGTGCAGCCAGGAAGCGCAGAGAAGAGTAACACAGATCGCGGAGGATGTCGGGTTAAGGGTCAAGTCTCAGATCAGAGACGCTTTGGCACGATTGGCGTGTTGGGATAAAATTTGTGCGGTCGCTTCTTCGACTTCTTCGGAATATGTCAGGAAATATCTGCGTGTCGTTGGATTGGAAGGATATTTTGGAGAAATCATCGGTGGGGAGATGGTGACGAAAACCAAACCGGAGCCGGAGATTTTTTTGCTTGCCTGTGATCGGTGTGGTGTGGCTCCGGAGGAAACAGTGGTTATAGAGGATTCGGAAAATGGTATCCGGGCGGCACACGCTGCGGGAACCGGAACGATCTGCGTACCGGATCTGGTACAGCCTTCCCCGGAAGTTTGTGCATGGATTGATGCATTGGTGAAGCGGTAACGGTTACGAAGTTTGCCGGATTAATTCATTGCAGGCAACGATAAAGATAGATAGCACTATGGTACATAACAGTGTCAGTATGCCAAATACTAAAATTGCTCCGGTACCAGTATGTGTATATTGATAAATACATATAATATCCAGGATGGCAAGTATGAACCATGCGATCCCTAGATAAATGCGGTTTGTCACTAAATGGGAGCGGATCTCCATATGGATGTCCGCATATAATGCCGGGTCTGCCCGCATCTGTTCCAGCGTTTGTTTACGTGCTGCTAATAGTGCCGTGGAACGGTTGTCCAGATACCTTCTGTTCGCCTGCTGCATTTCTTCCGGGTAACGACCGAATACCTTAAATACTCCCACAGAAAAGAACGTAATAATATGACTGCTATACAATACATTATGGATGCCGGATAAAAATAGTAATGCCACATAGAGCAAAAAGGTATTATATAAAGACAGTTGGCGGTACAGAGGGACTAATTGCTGCCAGAGTAAGACAGAAACCAGTGAAACTGTCAGTGCCGGAAGCAGTAGCAGCAATACGCGGTGTCCTTTCTTTGGGACTTTATATTTGGTGAGGCAGTGCCGGGTATAAAGTTTATTACTCTCAAGACACCAGTATAAGGTCAGAATCGCACCCGGTACTCCGGCGAACGATACAGAGCCCAAAAAGAAGGTGAGAAGCGCACGGATCAGGTAACAAAAAAACAAGACAATACTGGCTTCTGTACAGACCCCAAGCAGATAGTATAGGACGAAAAAGGGCTGTTGTCTGCGCAGAAGATCTTTGCAGTATCGTCTTGTGTTATTTCCGATCCAGGAATATACCGGGATGTGGTGCTGTTCTGCAAAGTGTATATGGCTTTCCTCCGACAGAAGAATTTGCTGGATCTGTTCTTTATTTAGCAGAGAAGCAGCCTCTTCCTGAAAAGTATCTTGAATTTGCATCAGGGTATCCTGATAAATATTGTGTGTATCCATATGGTATCCTCCGGTTGTATGTGATTATTTTGCCTTGATAAATGGTTTTAAGTATTCGTATTGTTGTCTGCCGGCCGGTGATAGATTTGCCATGAAAATTTCTGTTAATATCTCATTTCTTCCGGTGTAAAGGATATATTTTCCGCCGCCATCTGCTGTTTCCACTGCATCAGGATCGGAAGTGCCTCTGTAAGCTTTTTGTCTTGCAGGGCTTCGGTCAGCATCAATATCATTTTTTGTTTTTTGGGATGAAGATTTTGGAATGCCTCATGAGTCTGCCAATTGGTTTTCTGTATCATAAGATGTCCTTTCTGGTGACGTACACTTATCAGTATACATGATTTGCTGCATCTGTTCAAATATGGTTTTCTGTTCCGGATTTAAGCGGGATAACAGAAATTCCATAAGTTGATTGTGATTGCCGGATGTGGAAGCCGCAGATAGATCTTCGCTCTGTGGCACCGGATGCGCTGCCTGAAATTCCTGATAGCCGCGAAATAGTTTCCCGGCGCGGATCACATTTAACATGGTCTGAATGAGATCAGATTCCCGTGGGGAACAAAATTCCTGAATATGCAATAACATATTTTCGGGATCGGGTTGAAAATTTTTTCCTGCAATGGACTGCGGGGATTCTCCAAAATCTTCATGCAATTCCGCAGATTCCAAGGAATAGTCATTCTCTCCCGAAAAATTTCTGGCAGTGTGTACCAGGGCATCCGCCTGTAGCAGCATTTCGATGGCGTGGCGGCTCTGGGGCATAACATAAGGGATAGCAGCCCGCAACATTGCCATATGGCGGTTATGTTCAGATGTGGTAGGCATAAATAACCTCCTCATAATCATATGATAATATTCTCTCTACAACATATGCACGAGAGGATAATATTATTCCTTGAAAAAATGATCCTGAAATATGGAACCGTATGTGTAAGTTTTACCAAATAAACTACTAATTTTACCATTTTGGGAATTTTTGATAGTAAACAGGGTTAAGATATGTTATGGTTCAAAATAAGTAATTTATTTCACAGCTGCAAAGGATATTTTTTAAAGGAGGAGAATAAAATGAAAAAAAGGATATTTGTTGTAG
>JAUNIU010000271.1 GCA_030523265.1 Eubacteriales bacterium
GGTTGTGATTGCTGTGGTTGTGGTAGTAGCTGCTGTTTCTGCGATTGTCGCAGCAGTTAAGAATACTTTGAATGATGAGGATGCATGAGATTTCATAAGAGGATACGCATTTTTGGAAAATACTTGTATTCGGATGTATGATGTTTTATAGTTGTTCTTGGACAAAGGCATTCAGATTTTTCTGGACGCCTTTTTTGCTTTCTGCGGGAAAGTATAGTAAAATAGGGTGAATCATTAAGAAAGATAAAGGAGTACATCTATGTGTGATATCAGGTCAGGGCAGGGGATGCCTAAAATCTGCGTGCCCATTGTGGAAACGACACAGGAAAAGATTTTGGAAGCCGCCGGAGCGCTATGCAATAGTGTAGCGGATGTGGTGGAATGGCGTGCGGATTATTATGAGGATCTGCAAGAACCGGAACGGCTGCGGGAAACGGTGGAGAGACTGGGACAGGCGTTGGGAGAGAAGGCATTGCTTTTTACGATCCGTACCAGTCAGGAAGGCGGGGAAAAGCAGATATCCTTTGAGGAGTATGCGGTGATTCTGGAGGCAGTGGCAGAGTTTTCAGAGATTTCTTATATTGATGTGGAAATGTTTTGGGGTGCCCGTGGAAAGCGGGGAAATATCTGGTCCGAGGCAGACCACAGCTGCCATGCGCCGGTGCGTACTTTGGTCGCAAAACTTCGCAGGCAAGTTACTGTGATCGGGTCATATCATGACTTTGAAAAGACCCCGCCATCCGCAGAGATCACGCAGCGGCTGACTGTGATGCACGAGTTGGGTGCAGACATCCCTAAAATGGCAGTGATGCCACAAAAGAGAGAAGATGTCTTACAACTGATGATGGCAACGTGGACGGCGAGACAGATCTTAGACCCGGTTCCGGTGATTACCATGTCTATGGGAAGCATGGGTGCGGTGAGCCGTGTGGCAGGGGAGGCTTTTGGTTCGGCTGTCACCTTTGGCTGTGTGGGAAAAGCCAGTGCTCCCGGACAGATCGAAGCAGATCAGTTAAAACAAATATTAGAAGTGTTGCATGCGTGATGTATGAAAACAGGTAAGGATGGGATTAGAATACACCAATGAAATCAAGTGAGAGGGAGGAAGAGATGAAAAAATTGCAGAAACATATTTTTTTGATTGGATTTATGGGGGTGGGGAAGACCAGTACCTCCAGGGAACTAAACCGGATGTTAGGGGTGCAGGAAATTGACACGGATGCGGTGATTGTTGAACAGGAGTGTATGGCGATCAACGAGATCTTCGCCGGACGTGGAGAGGAATATTTCAGGCAGGTTGAGACGGAGTTAATTGACAGCCTGAAAACCAAAGAACCTTGTATTGTCTCCTGCGGCGGCGGAATGGTCATGCGTCAGGAGAATGTAGCTGCCATGAAGGAGCAGGGAACGATATGTCTGTTGACAGCCTCTCCGGAGACGATTTATGAACATGTGAAGGACAGCACAGACCGTCCGTTGCTGGTTGGTCACATGAACATTCCCTATATCACAGAGATGATGCAGGCGAGAGAACCGAAGTATCGTGCGGCGGCAGATGTGGTGGTGGATACAGACGGATGCAGCCCGGCTGAGGTGGCAAAGAAACTTATTGCTGAATTGGGTTAGAAAAATCCCAAAATGTGACAAATGTCATGTCAAAATACTGAAAATATTCACTGTTCATATTCAATATATATCATATATGATTAGGGCGTAGGAAGTCCTTTTAGAGTTTTGTATTATGAATTAGAGGTGTGAACAATGGATAAAATTGCAGTTTTAATACCATGCTACAATGAAGAACAGACGATACAGAAGGTAGTTACTGATTTCAGGAATGCGTTGCCGGAGGCAACAATATATGTATATGATAATAATTCTTCCGATCAAACTGCCGCAGTTGCCAGAGAAGCTGGAGCCATCGTTCGATGTGAATATCAGCAGGGCAAAGGCAATGTGATCCGTAGAATGTTTCGTGAAATTGATGCAGAGTGTTACATTATGACGGATGGGGATGATACATATCCTGCGGAGTATGCGCCAGATATGTGCAGACGGATTTTTGAACATAATGCGGATATGGTCGTGGGAGATCGTTTATCTACCAGTTATTTTTCAGAAAATAAGCGTTTATTTCACAATTTTGGAAATTATATCGTGCGTGCCAGTATCAATTTGTTGTTTCATAGTGAGATCAAGGATATTATGACGGGATATCGTGCATTCAGCTATAATTTTGTCAAAACTTTTCCAGTCATGTCCAAAGGATTTGAGATTGAGACAGAGATGACCATTCATTTTGTAGATAAAAACATGTTGGTAGAGAATGTGTTAATTGATTACAGGGATCGTCCGGAAGGTTCTGAAAGCAAGCTTAATACCTATTCGGATGGTATTAAGGTGTTGATGACCATTTTTCGCCTGTTCAAGACATACAAGCCGATGGCTTTCTTTGGTTTACTTTCTCTGTTGTTGACGATTTTATGTCTGGTATTGTTTCTACCGGTTTTTGCCAACTATGTCCAAACAGGATTCGTAGAGCGTTTTCCAACCTTAATCATGAGCGGTTTTATCTTTAGTGCTGCATTATTGAGTTTGTTTGTTGGTATGCAGTTAGATACGATCCGTACAAAGTCCAGACAGGATTTTGAGCAGTATCTGCATATGGTAAATGATAGATACAAGCAGTTAAAGCAATCGTAACCGGAGCTGGACATATTTTTG
>JAUNIU010000033.1 GCA_030523265.1 Eubacteriales bacterium
ATCGGTATTCCAGTATAAAATCGGACAGGATGGCATTGCTCATCTCCTGTCCGGTTCTTTTCAAAAAGTATAAGATAATTAATTTATATAGTTTTGATGCCTCTGGTGTCATACAATCCCTCATTTCTATATTTTTATTCCATTTCTAATCCTCATCCTTGCTTGTGTGCAGATAGCGACCGCTATTTGTATTTGTTACCGCAGGTTTCTCAGACGATACAAATGCAACACATCGCCAAAAAACATTTACTCACAAGTCTTCCCCTGATAGATCTGCTGTACCTTCATCTCATGCATCAAATGATTTAGTACCCCTCGCTTATTCAGGCTCCACCTTGGCGCAATCAACTGGTCTTTCGGGCCATCTCCCGTCAAACGATGAATCACAATATCCGGCGACAGTTCACTGATACAACGCAACACCAGACCCACATATTCCTCTTCGGTCAGTATATGCATCTGTTTCATCTGCGCCGCCAGATCAGTTCCCCGCAGTATGTGCAATAATTGCAATTTAATCCCCTGAATGGGCTGTCCATTGAGATAATGAATCGTATCCAGAACCTCTTTCTCGCCCTCCTCCGGCAGTCCCAGGATCACATGCACTACCACATCCACTGCTCTCGCATGCAACTGCTCCACTGCTTCCTCAAACACCGCCAAAGGATACCCTCTGCGAATATACGCAGCGGTTTTCTCATGTATGGTCTGCAACCCCAGTTCCACCCATGTAGGCGCAATCTGATTGCATTCTTCTAACAAATCATAGATGGCATCATGAAAGCAATCCGGTCTGGTACCGATGGCGAGTCCCACTACTTTGGGATGCGTTAGTGCTTCCCGGTATAACCTTCGCAGGTATTCCACCGGGGCATACGTATTGGAAAAAGACTGAAAGTAGGCGATATACCTTCCTCCGGTATATTTATCCCCTGTCTCCAACCGCCGGATCGCTGTATCGATTTGCTCTGTCACAGAACCCTTCCTCTGCGTTGCAAAATCACCGGAACCACCTTCGCTGCAAAAGATACATCCCCGCGTATCCAGAGTCCCGTCCCGGTTTGGACAGGTCATTCCACCATCCAATGCAATCTTATATACTTTCCCGCCATACGTCTGACGGAGATAATAGTCCAGGGAATAATATGGCTTTTCGCCCCAGCGTCTAGATATTGGATCTGACCGCATTTGCTACCGCCTCTGCTGCCCTTGGATCAAATGCCTCCGGCAAAATATGTTCCTCATCCAACTGCTCCCCGGATACCAGATCAGCCAATGCCAATGCCGCTGCCAGTTTCATCTCTTCCGTAATCTGTCTGGCGCGCCCTTCCAGTGCCCCCTTAAAGATACCTGGAAATGCGATTACGTTATTTACCTGATTCGGGAAATCCGAACGACCGGTTCCCACCACTCTGGCGCCCGCTTTCTTCGCCAGTTCCGGCATGATCTCCGGTACCGGATTTGCCATCGCAAATAAGATCGCATCCGTATTCATGGATGCCACCATTTCCGGCGTCACGATTCCCGGTGCTGACACACCCACGAAGATATCAGCCCCCTTCAAGGCATCTGCCAATGTCCCTGTCTTGCCTGTGAGATTGGTCACTTCCATCATCTCTTTCTGCATCCAGTTGAGATTCTCCGACTGCTTGGACAGGATACCGGTAACATCGCACATAACCACATCCGGAAAACCATAGCGAAGTAATAATTTCGTGATGGCTACGCCAGCAGATCCTGCACCGTTGATCACCACATGGCAATCCTCCTTTTTCTTTTGCACCACTTTCAACGCATTGATGATACCCGCCAACACCACGATAGCCGTACCATGCTGGTCATCATGAAATACCGGGATGTCCAATGCCTCTTTTAAGCGGGCTTCAATCTCGAAACAACGAGGTGCCGCAATATCTTCCAGATTAATACCGCCAAAAGCCGGAGCAATATTAATCACTGTCTGCACGATTTCATCGGGATCTTGGGTGTCCAAGCAAATCGGAAAGGCATTGACACCTCCAAACTCCTTAAATAGCACTGCCTTTCCCTCCATCACAGGCATAGCAGCTTCGGGACCAATATTCCCCAGACCTAATACCGCGCTACCATCGGAGACAACAGCTACCGTATTGGATTTGATCGTATATTGATAAGCGGCCTTCTTATCCTCCGCAATGATCTTACAAGGCTCTGCAACTCCCGGTGTATATGCCAAAGCCAGATCTTCTCTGGACTTTACATGACATTTCGGCGTTGTATCCAATTTACCGTTCCATTCCTTATGTAATTCAATAGCTTTCTCTGCGTTTGTCATCGTATTCCTCCATTCCGAGAACGTATTTTGTTCGAGGAACCGCAAGAGAAATCTGCGAATGCAGTTTCTCTTGTCGGATCAGAGGTTATTTGTGACGTTCTCTGCACAAATAACCCTGTGAAAAATTGGTATATCAATGCAATTTTTCACAGTAATTCTCCATTCTGAAGCGCTGTCTGCGTCTCAGCTCTTAATTATCATAATATTTCTTTCTGTTGCTCTATCCACTGGTCTAATGTCCACGGACGATAATCCGAAAACATGGTAAAGCAGTTAATCATATTACAGGCAAGGGGTCTGGGTTCTCCCAGTTCACCGCCTCTGGCTTTCGGCCGGTACTGCAATTCCGTGGATTCCCGCTGAAACCGTCTAACATTATCATAGTCCGGTGTCGCGTGAACATGTCCATATAGCATATAGGTAGAATCCCCATGATACTGTCCATTATAACAAATGATGGGATAGTGGCACAACACCAGTTTGCGTCCGTTATCCCGTAACTCAGCGTATGGTTTGATCCATTCAAACCGTTCCTCCTCAAAGGATTTATCCCGTAAAAACAGCCGGTCATGATTACCGGCCACCAGATATTTTTTGCCATGCAGCTGTGCCAAAAGTTCATTTGCCTGTTTGCCTTTCCCCCAGCACAGATCACCCAATATCACCACTTCGTCTTTTGGACGCACAGTCTCGTTCCATCTGGCTAACATTTCGGCATCCATCTCTTCCACCGACTCAAATGGTCTGCCATCCAATTCCCGGATACGGTCATGCCCGAAATGGCAATCTGCAATATAAAATCTCATAGGATCACCTGTCCTCAAAAATTCTTTCTGCAAAAGGGGTCAAAAGCAATCCTTTGACCCCTGAATCATACAATTCTCTATGCGAGATATCCTTTTGGATTCTTCTGCTGCCATCTCCAGGTGTCCTCACACATCTTATCGATGCCGCGCACCGCTTCCCAACCCAATTCCTCTTTGGCTTTGGTAGGGTCCGCATAACAGGCATCAATATCTCCAGGTCTGCGCTCCGTGATACGGTATGGCACCTTATGTCCACATGCTTTTTCAAAATTATGAATAATATCTAAAACACTATAACCCACACCGGTACCCAGATTATAGGTAACCAGTCCCGGATGCTTCTCTAATTTTTCCAGTGCTTTGATATGCCCCACCGCCAAATCCACTACATGAATGTAATCACGCACTCCCGTACCATCCGGCGTATCATAATCATCACCAAATACATTGACCTGTTCCAATTCCCCGCCTGCTACCTTCGCGATATATGGCATCAGATTATTCGGAATCCCATTCGGGTCTTCCCCGATCATGCCGCTCTCATGTGCGCCGATGGGATTAAAATACCGAAGCAGTGCGATATCCCAGCTGTCATCCGCCTGATAAATGTCACGCAGCATATCCTCAATGATTAACTTGGTGCGGCCATACGGGTTGGAAACGGATAGCGGAAAATCTTCTGTGATCGGTACCGTCGCAGGCTTACCATATACCGTAGCCGAAGAACTAAATACCAAGGATTTGCATCCATGCTTCTCCATACTCTTTAACAAATTCAAAGTACCACATAAGTTATTGTCAAAATAACGCAATGGAATCTTACATGACTCCCCCACTGCCTTTAGCCCGGCAAAATGAATTACCGCATCGATGGATTCTTTCGCAAAAATCTCTTCCACCACATCCTCATCCACCAGATCTGCTTCATAAAATGTAATCTGCTTCCCTGTCAACTGTTCCACTCTGCGAATGGATTCCTTGCTGGAATTACAAAGATTATCCAAGACGATAACCTCATATCCGGCATTTAACAGTTCCACATTGGTATGGCTGGCGATAAAGCCTGCCCCACCCGTCACTAAGATTCTGCTCATTTTCATTCCATCCTTTCTATCAATTAATATTGCTATCTACCACTACCTGGTTTCTATCAATTACTTGAGTTTCCGTATTTTTAATTTTGAACTATTTTTCTTGTGAAAAGGCCATGCTGCTTATAGCAGCATGAGCAATATGCACATAAATTGCATCCGGAAAACCAGTTTTCCGAGTGCAATTTTGTGCAATATTTCCACATCACCATTTGTGATGTGGACTTTTCACACCATCATGCAAAATACGGAAACTGTCTCAAGATCAATTAATATTATTATCTACCACTGCCCGCTCTATGTCAATCCACAGTTTGTACCTTGATCATATTTGTCGTGCCAGAGATTCCGATCGGCACACCGGAGGTAAACACCACAGTATCCCCCCGCTCCACCAAATTCATCCGCTGGCAGACACAGATACCATGTTCAAACAGTTCAAACACATCTTTCTTTTCCTGCAGCAATACCGGAGTCACACCCCAGGACAGGTTTAACTGCCGATATACTTTGTCGGCTATGGCACATCCTATGATATCACATTCCGGACGGTATTTTGAGATCATTCTGGCTGATCTGCCGGATTTTGTCACGGTGATAATCGCTCTGGCATTGATATCATGCGCTGTGGTGCAGGTGGCATGACAGATGGCATCCGTCACATCCGGATCCACCTTGCGATCCCGGTGGAAAAAGCGTTTGCGATAATCGATATCCGCTTCTGTCCGGTTGGCAATACGCACCATCATCTGCAAGGATTCCACCGGATACAAGCCGGCTGCGGTCTCTCCTGACAACATGATCGCACTGGTTCCATCATAAATGGCATTGGCAACATCCGTAGTCTCGGCTCTGGTCGGGCGGGGATGCTGCATCATAGAGTCCAGCATTTGTGTGGCTGTGATGACCTGTTTCCCTGCCTCGTATACTTTCTTGATAATCATTTTCTGAATCACAGGCACTTCTTCCGTAGGAATCTCCACCCCCATATCACCTCTGGCGATCATAATTGCATCAGACGCCTCGATGATATCATCAATATGATCCACACCTTCCCGGTTTTCAATCTTGGCTACAATCTTGATCATCTCACCGCCATTCTTCCCCAGCAGATCCCGGATCTGCTGTACATCTTCCGCGGTTCTGACAAAGGATGCCGCAATATAATCCACATCCTCCGCAATGCCAAATAAAATATCTTCCCGGTCCTTTTCACTCAGATATGGCATACTCAGATGGACATCCGGTACATTAATCCCTTTATGATTGGAAACAACACCTTCGTTTTTCACCAGGCAGTGGATGTCTGGGCCATCGATCTCTGTGACCTCCATCTCGATCAACCCATCATCAATCAGAATCCGTTCTCCCACCTGGATATCCTCTACTAACTCTGGATAGGTGATGCTGACCATCGACGCATCTCCCTCCACTTCCCTGCCGGTCAGGATAAAGTTGTCCCCGGCATGAAGTTCCACATGTCCGTCCACAAAATCTTTCACACGAATCTCCGGACCTTTGGTATCCAATAATGCCGCCACGGGTTTTCCATACCGCTCCCGCAAAAGTTTCAGCGTCGTCAATCTCCGTTTTTGCTCTGCATGGGTACCATGGGAGAAATTGAGCCTAGCCACATCCATGCCTTCTACGATGAGTGCCTTTAATATATCTTCTGAATCCGTTGCCGGACCCAGGGTACAAATAATCTTTGTTTTTCTCATGCTGGACCTCCTGATATTTGTATACGGTTACTATTCACAGGTAACTCCATCCAATGCGTAAAACTTGTCTGTGAATATTAACAGTGTACCACATTTTGCCCTGTTTTAGAACCCCATTTGTATTGACAAGGGGATTTACTCTGGGATAAACTATTATTATACATTGTATATGATAGATCTGACCGCGATACAAACATTGTTTGATACATAATAAAGCCGGACGGAGTACGAACCTAATCCCGTCTTGCAGAAATGGGGGAAACAAAGCACATATGAAATTTTTAATTCCTGACTGGAAATCCTTTGGCAAAGAGGATATTCAGGAAACACTAGAGGCACTTGGACATCAGGTGGTATATTACACGGATGAACCAAGGAGTTACCGCAGAGATCCAAAATTCCGCTCTGAGCTTCGGCACTTTCTGCGGGAACATCCGATGGATGCCATCTTTTCTTCTAATTATTATCCGGTTTTATCCACCGTTTGTCAGGAATTAAAATTGCCTTATCTCAGCTGGTGTTATGATAATCCGCTGGTGCTACTATACTCTGACACCGTTTTTAACAGTTGTAATTATATTTTTCTCTTTGACAGCCAGATGGTCATGGATCTGAGAAATGCCGGTGTCACCCAGGCATATTATCTCCCTATGGCAGTGAATCCGACCCGCTTAAACAAGCTGACTGCCACTCCGGCGCAGCAGCAGATTTTAGATGCTGATGTGGCATTCGTGGGTGCATTATATAACGAGAAACATAATTTGTATGACCGTTTTGATCAATTAGACGAATATACCAAAGGCTATCTGGAAGGTGTCATGCAGGCACAACGGAAAATCTATGGATACCATTTTCTGGAGCGGGTACTTACCCCGGATATCCTGGAACGACTGGTACAAACAGTACCGCTGCAGACCAATTCCGATGGTCATGAGACCTTGGAATATCTCTATGCGAATTATTTTCTCTGCCGCAAAATGACACAAATGGACCGACAGGATACCTTCGCTATGCTGGAGCAGCGGGCAGACCTTTGTACGAAACTATATACCCCAAATCTTACACCGCAATTTCAACATATTCGGAACATGGGAACGGTTCATTATATGCTAGAGATGCCACTGGTCTTCCGTCACAGCCGCATCAACCTGAATATCACTTTGCGCAGTATTGCAAACGGTATCCCCCTGCGCGCCATGGATATCATGGGATCCGGCGGATTTCTCCTGACCAACCACCAAAATGATTTTGCCATGCATTTCATCGAGGGTGAGGATTACGTCAGCTATGACAGCCTGGAGGATATGATGGAAAAGATTGACTATTATCTGATACACGAAAAGGAACGCCAGACGATCGCAGCAAATGGCTGCCGGAAAGTCTACGGGGAACATACCTATACACAACGGCTACAAGAAATGTTATCCGTCCTTGGATAATCACTTTGTAACAGGAGGTTAAAATATGATCATTCAGCACAATCTTCCCGCTTCTAACATAATGCGACAGCTGGGCATCACGAATACCAACCTCGCCAAATCCACCGAACGCTTAAATTCCGGATATAAGATTAACCGCGCTGCAGATAATGCTTCCGGTCTCCAGGTCTCCGAAAAGAAGCGTGCACAAATCCGTGGATTACTTCGTGCTGTCAAAAACGCGGATGAAGGTATCAGCTTTGTGCAAACGGGTGATGGTGCCATGGGAGAAATTGCAGGTTTGATGCAAAGAATGCGTGAACTTTGTGTACAGGCAAGCAATGACACCTATACCGATGCTGACCGCGCAATGATCCAAATGGAATTTGACCAGTTACAATCGGAGATTGACCGAATCAATGACCAGACAGAATATAATACGCTCAACGTCTTTGAACATTATGCAGATAACTTTTATACCTTTGAAGGAAACCGTATATGGAGTCAGGATCAACTCCATATCATTACGGATGCCAACAATTCTCTCGAGGTGTCTTATCAGCTTTCCAGTACCGATCCTGATGGCAACGAAGTTCTCACAGACGAAACCATCACGTTACAGATTCCAAACGGCACCTATACCACACAGGAACTCATGGACGAAATGGATAGTTTTATAGCAGCACAACCGAATAACGCGGATGGACTGTATCTGGAATATACACGTCAGGGAACATGCAATCTGGCGCTCCAAAATGAGGGAAGCATTTCCGATATCGCAGGAGGATTATCCTATTTGTTCTACGATGAATTTGTCGGCTCTCAGGTAGGCTCTCTGATTGGTACAACCATCTTTGATCCGCGTTTTCCACTGACCATAAATGAAAAAAATAACGAACTGTCTTTTACGATAGAAAATTATGATGGCACAAAAAAGAAAGTAGATATCATAATTGATTCGGGAGCATATACCAGAGAGGATATGATTCGCTATCTCAACAACAAACTGGCGGGCACCGGCATGACTGCCAGTGAATATGGAGACTACTCCATCCAGTTAGGCGGAGAAGATGGCATCATTACCGGACTGAAAGGAAATATGTTTCAGATCGATGATACTGGTGACGTTATGGTTTCTGTCTTTTATGATAATACCAAATACGGCAGCGTAAAACTCACCGAAGCTATATTCCAGGGCGGAGCAGTTCTCGTTAATAATTCATCGGATACCAAATATCAGAACTTTCATATTGACGACCAAAATGACAAACTATATATGAAAACCAATGATCCAACTGCCACTACATACCAGGAGATCACATTGGACCATGGGGACTATTCCATGTCGCAAATGATAACACAGCTTCAAAACAAGTTTCACTCCGCAGGTATGAATGTTACTGTCAGCAGTTATACCAATAGCATCCGCACCACCAACGGGAACAGCCTATCCTTTAGCGGCATCATTATCACATCAAAAGAACAGGGTCCCGATAGTACCATCGAATTTGATACCACCAGCAGCACCGCTTATAATACATTATTCACGGACCGTATGTATACCGATATCGGCCAGAAGACATCCACTGCCAACGGTACTTATAGCCATAACCTTCCTTATCTAATCGGAGGAAAAAGCTTTACTGCTGATACTTTGCCTCTAACCATAGACAGCAGCAATAACAAATTTCAGCTGAAAATAAGCGAATTAATTAACAACAATGGTACTACCACTTCCACCAATGATACGTACACCATCACTTTGGCAGAGAAAGAGTACCATAGTCTGGATGAAATATTAGCAGAATTAAACGAACAATTTAATGGAAATAACACCCCCACCGGACTCAAGAATAAAGTACAGGCAGTTGCTTATGGAAATGCCATCCAGTTGATTGCACCTGCGGATAATATGACCATGAAAAGTGTTGCCCTGACCAACACGGGAAGTGACCTTTATAATGGTGGATATAATGCGTTATTTGTAGGCAAAACAACCGAATACTCCACCAAACCCGTTTCCAGTTCCAGCACTACGCCTAAAATCACTCTGGATCCCATCGATCCATCTGATTTCGCCAATTCTTCCGGAACTATGGATGTAACCGTAGGCGGCGAGACAAAAACCGTTACCATTCCTTCCGGTAACTATGATGAGGCATCTTTGCTGGATAAAATCAATGAGCAGCTTAAAGGATACACCAAGACTGTCCCTAAGACATATTCCGGTTCCGGCACAGGCAGTACCACGGATAAAAACAAAACCTTTTCCAGCACCGGACAAAACCGCACTTTGGGAACCATCCACTGCAACGTGACCGGATCCGGTGGTTCTCAGGATGGTTCTACCGCCATTGTCAACCCAAAGCCAGCCTCTTATACGGTACCGGTTGCATTAAAGAGCACCACCGCAATCACCGCCGATAATGACAGTTTCACGATCACGATCAATGGACATAACTATTCGGTTCAATTAGATCACAAAAACTACACTCCGCAGGAACTGTCCAAAGCACTCAATGATACATTAACCAATCAGATCAGTACCAGCGCAGACAAAGTCAATGTTACTTTGACTGCAGATAATAAATTATCCTTTACGACTGCTGCCATGGGAAAATCCATCTCCATGGCCTTTGATGATAGTTCTTCCCTGATGAACAGCATTAATCATGAAAAGACCGGAGCTACCATTAACACTGGTATTGCCTTGCAAAATTATATTACCGTGGATGGCAGCCATAATACCTTTACGGTGGGTGTAAACGGGAATAACTATACGGTTAAGCTAAATAACGGAGTGTATTCCCAAGCTGATTTTATTTCGGAATTAAATCGTCAACTGACGGCAAAATCCATCGGTGTGACGGCATCCCTCTTGGGCAGTAATTTGGTACTGGCCACTACAGAAGCACAAGGTACAAATTCCAAATTAGCATTTGATACCAAAAACTGCGGAACGATAGGAACGGCAATGTTTGGCGAGCTGGTAACCAACACTCCGGCAAAGGCCACATTAAACACCCCACTGCAAAGTTCCATTCAAATCGAAGACGGTGCCAATGAATTTAAGGTGCGTATCATCGAGAACAGTATCGCCAAAGATTATAGTGTCCAGATCCCGGCGGGGACTTATACCCCGGCAGAATTAACAGCGAAACTGGATGAATTATATGGTGATGATATCACGGTGGGACGTAATGGTAATTATCTGACCTTTACCTCCAAAGCAACCGGAAGTAATGTCAGTATCCAAGCAAACAACTCCATTGGCGGCTCTGCTGCTACCGCAATGTTTGGCGAAAATACATATACCAGTCCAGATGTGACCGCATCGGTAGAAAATGGCAAATTGGTATTGACCGGTTCCAATGTGGGTGGTTCGTATACCCTGTCTGTCACCCCATCCCCGGACTCTGTGTTTTTGAAACCAGTTGCCACCACCAAAACCGTAACTCCCGTAACCCATACCGGAAGTGTAACGATCTCTTATTATACCTTAACCTCCTCTAATTCCTTATCCGGCGGTGTGGATATCGAGGATTATAACAGGGATTTGTCGTTCACATTCCATTCTCCAACCAGAGACAAAGAGATCTCCCTGACACTGGATGCCAATACACATTATAATGCTGCACAATTACGCGATGCATTACAGAAAAAATTAAATGAAGCATTGGGCGATGACAATACCTTAAAAGTAAATCTTACCGCCAACAATGGTTTACAGATCCAGTCGGTCTATCCCGGCAGCGAATATTCCCTTGCCAATCTGGAGGGCGGTTTTTATGAATATGTATTGAAGGGAACCGCGGAACGCCAGGCAACACTGACTCCTTCCAACATAAGTGGAAAACAAATTCTGACGGACACCTATATTATTGGCAGAAAGGATGTCCGTCATTCACCAGTCACCATACGGGAAGGTCTCACCGATGAACTTTCCATAGATGTCACCATCAACGATCATGTCTATACTTTGCAAATGACACTGGATCCCGGCACCTATAATACCAATGATTTATTGCGGCAGTTACAGCAAAAAATTGATGAACAGGTCACAGCAAAGGGGTTGCCAGAACATATGGTTCAAGTCGCTGTCGGCAAGTTCAATAGCGGTGTTATTGGTGCTGACGATGCCAATGCTCTGGACATTTATATTAACCCGGATATCCATCTGGAAGCCGGAAATTACAAAATTGACGGTCTCACGGGAAGTTCCCTTTTTGAAATCTTTTATAAAACCACGGGCGAACCGGTGCCTGCTTATATCACAGGCACGAAAGATATTTCCCAGGGGACAACCATTGATTCAGAAAACAATGAATTATCTCTGGATGTGGATGGGGTAACCTATACCTATACCATCCCGGAAGGTACCTATACCTCCGATACGTTAATCCAAACACTGACAGACCTGTTTAATGCACCGGATAAGAACGGTAAGACAGCGCTAATCGAACCATCCATATCCGGAAATGCACTGAAAATATCCTACAAAAAGATCGGAAAACATGAGATATCCAACATCCAGGGGTCTGCCAAACCCGACCTGTTCTATACCTCTACCGGACGCAAGGATTATGATTCTACGCTATACCTGCAAGTCGGCGCCAATAGCGGACAACTTCTGGACATCAAACGTTTCAGTGTCAGTACCATTAGTCTGGGAATCAATTCCCTGACCGTCAGCAAGACCAAATACGCCCAAAAGGCTTTGGAGCGCATTGATCAAGCTTTTGATTACTTTAATACTTGCCGAAGCTGGTATGGTGCCAGCCAAAACCGCCTAGAACATGTGATCCAAGGGAACAACACCACAGCCGAAAATCTACAGGCTTCCGAATCCAGAGACCGGGATGCAGATCTGGCAGAGGAGATGGTGGCAAATGCCAAACAGAGAATATTGCAGCAAAGCGGCATGGCTATGCTGGCACAGGCGAAAAAAAGTGCCGGCAGTGTGCTATCCCTGCTGCAGAGCTAAATTTTTCAGAGGTAAAATGCAATGAGTATATTTTTAAGAGAAGCAACAAAAGACGATGCAGACATAATACTGGAATGGCGAAATGATCCCCTGACCAGAAATCAATCGTTCTCCAAAGGATTGATTGACCGGGAAACGCACATACAGTGGTTTCTAAATAAACTTTCCGATACTAATTGTTTTCTGTTTATATTAATGGACGGGACAGAACGAGTAGGACATTTACGAATCGACAAAGTCAATGACATAGGCGAGATCAGTTATATGATCGCACCAGACAAACGTAAGCGGGGATATGGGAAAAAAATCATTGGATTATCGGAACGTGTCGTGCCGCATAACATAAACGCATTAATCGGTCTGGTGCAGAACACAAACGAGTCTTCCAAAAAGTGTTTTATCAGTAATCATTATTCCGAATTTTCCGCGGGAGATATCATTTGTTATATTAAAGTTTTATCATAATACTATTTGATGATGCCAAGATCCAAAGATATAAATCGTGCCTGCACGAAAGCACGATTTATACCTTTTGACCCCAACATCATTTGATAATCGCAGATGGAGGCGAATCATGCATAACCAAAAGATAAGTTTTATCATTTGTACGAATCATGAAGAATATTTCACAGAATGTAAACGATATATCGAAGCACTGGAGGTCCCTACAGGATATTCTACAGAAGTAGTCCCTATAACAAATGCTTCCTCTATGGCAGCAGGGTATAATCAGGGCATGAGACAGTCCGATGCTAAATATAAAGTATATCTCCATCAGGATGTCTTTCTCTTAAACCGGAATTTCATCGCTGACACATTGGCGATCTTTTCCTCCCACGACAAGATTGGAATGCTGGGGTTAGTGGGCACGAAACGCCTGCCGGACAATGGCTGTATGTGGACCACACCGATGAGGACTGGGGCATTGCGCTCCTGTGTATTAAATACGGTGGATGATTATTTTGATCTGCCCATCAGCCAGACGAAGGGATATGCGCCTGTTCAGGCTGTGGATGGTTTACTCATCATGACCCAGTATGACATTCCCTGGCGGGAAGATCTGGACTTGGGATGGGATTTTTATGATGTATCACAATCTCTGGAATACTCCGGGGCAGGCTACCGCATTGTAGTACCGCACCAAAAGACTCCATGGGCATTACACGATAATGGCTTTTTACATCTCGGGGGATATCATCAATCCCGCAAAATCTTTTTAGAAGAATATTACCCGGAGCGGACACACGAAATCGAAAGCTGCCGCCAAAGCATAGCCACCGCTGCACAGAAACAGGCTGCACTGGCTACTGCAAACGAAATCATATCCATCGCCCTGCAGCAGATCGCCGCCGGGGAATATGATACCGCGGTCCAGTTACTGCAATCACATATGGAAGAATATCAGGAGGACGAAGAATATTGCATCCTGTGTTTATTCGCAGGCATCGATGCGGCAGAACGGGAGGCGGATATCTCGGAACATCTTTTTACCATGGTACCACCTGATATAAACACGATCCTTTCCTTCCATCAGCAAATAAAATTTTGTCTTTGGCGATTGGAATATCCATTTTCTGCCGATATAAAAAGTGAAGCCAGAAATTATTTAAACCAGCATTTGTCCGATCTGGCAATACAACGTTTTCAGACATTCACAAAAGTGAGCTGATCACACAGATTTGCACAGTTTTGACAAAAATTGCTACTATACTGATACAAATAGTTTTGCAGACGCAACATTTGGTGTAGCTTGCGGAAATGAGGTAAATTATGAAAATGAAACAAGGTATTGCTATTCTTTTATCCTGTGCCATGCTTATGGCAGGTACAATGATCCCAGCACCACATGCCAGTGCGGCAAAAATCAAGTTAAATAAAAAGAAATTGGTACTCAAAGTAGGAGACACCTATAAACTGAAATTAAAAAATTGCAAAAAGAAAATAAAATGGCGCTCTTCCAAAAAGAAAATTGCCACGGTTAATTCCAAGGGCAAAGTGAAAGCCAAAAAAGCCGGTACCACCATTATCTCTGCCAAGGTAAAGGGAAAACGGTACAACTGTCGTGTCAAGGTTACAAAAGCCAGTCCTAAGGTGACAACTGCACCAAAAAAGACAACACCTACCCAAATACCGAATAACAAACCAAGCACTCCGGTTACACAGCAACCCCCTGCGTCCAACACACCGACAGGTCCGGTTTCCGACGGGACGTCTACTGCCACCCCGGTTCCTACAGCAACAGCGGTGCCGACTCCTGCTCCCACACCAAATCCATTGGCGCAAAATATTAGTATAACCACGCAGGTTCTGTCACAGCACATCCTGTTATCGGTGACAAATAATAATGCAGTTTGGATGAATACGGTGGATATCAGCTATGATTACTATGATGTTACCGGAGAAAATATTGCATCGGGATATACCAGTCTCTATTATTTGTCTCCACAGGAAACACAATATATCTCTATCCCATTTGAACAGGAATTTTCAGCCATTGATAAATCATTGTCAGAAACGGTTGTGGATGTTACGGAAGCGGACTACGATGGTGAGTATCTGGATCTTCAGGACAAAGTCACCATCACCGCCGGAGAGATAGATACCACCAATGCCTATATGCCACTTACTATTTTTAATCACTCCGCATATGAAGCCAATGGCTCCTATACTGTATTTTTCTATGATACCGAACACAATTTGATTGATGCGGCCAGCAACACTTATACCGTCAATTCCAAGACAAGTTACGATGACATGGTGGATTTGCCATATCGTATAGATGATGAAACAGGAGAGATGGAGATTCTGTCAACGGATTATGAGATCGTTTGTTTTGCACATGGTTTTGAAGAAACCGATGAAATGTCAGAATTAGTCAAAAACGTTACCTTGACACCGCAAAAACTCACAAACACATTGCTTGTCAGTGTCAAAAATAACAACAAAAGCTGGCTGAGTGCCGTTTATGTGGATTACAGCTTTTATGATTCTGAGGATAACTATGTCACCAGTGGTTCGGGGAGTCTGCTAATCATGAAGGCTGGAGAGACACAGGCGATGGCTATAGACATCGGCGCCGAACAATTGGAAAGCATTGATCTGGAGCAGTCTATCGTGGAAGTCACTGTGGAAGATAACACGGAATTTTATAGTTATAATACCACCAACCGTGTACAGACCTCTACCACATTAGAAGATGGCATTTATAACATCACCATCACTAACAATGCCACTTATGATGTAGAAGGGTCCTATATCATTTACTTCTATGACAGTAAACACACAATATTAGATGCTTATCAGGAAACCATCTACATTCCACTGGACAGCTATGATACGGCATATGTCCAGGCACCTGAAATCTATGATGCGGATGGAGCACTCGTCCCGATCGCATCCTGTACGGTCCAAACCACCGTACATACCACTCAGGACATTGACTAGTACATCATAAATTAAGTTCTTGATAGTTTGGCATAGGATAAATTTTTGTTCTGCAAGGCGGATTTTCGACAGCGTAGCGGTGGCTACGGCTAGAAAATGCAACGCAGCAGATGGAAATTTAGCCAAGCCAAACTGTGACTGTTTTTTCTACCCCATCATTTCATTTGAATCCCTGATACTCTATTCATCCAACTCTGCTTTAATTTGATTCCAATTAGCGTATATTTCCTCTTCCGAATAACCATATCGAACTTTCAAACTTTCCAGAAAAGATGCCACGTTTAAATGTTTCTCTCGACAGTATCCCAGAAAATCTTCTGGCATTTCAATTTCCACACTTACTTCTTCCGGAATCACCCGTTGTAAATATTCAATCAAACCACCAATTCTCTCCAAATATTTATCCTGAATCTTACTGACATAGATAATCGCATCAGATTTTCTATAATGATGCGCATCGTCATTTCGATAATCCAACATTTCCAGCCAAATAGCTTCCTCCTGAAGTATTCCCTGCTGATACGCTAATTTCAAAATTTCCCGCGGCGATCCTGTCTTCGCAGCGGTCATCCCAAGTCCTTTTTGCATATATTCTTTTAATGTCTTCCATGTCAGCTCAAAAAGACGGTCAAAATCTGCCGTCGTCCCGGAAATCACTTGGTTCTGTGTGTTATATTGATCAATATATCCCGATATTGTATGATATAACCGTTTCAACTGCTCAAACTTTTTCATATAAAATCACTCCATCCCTTTGAATCTCCTGATCCAATGCTAATGAATAATTAAATCTATTTTTGTTACAAACATCAAAAATCAATAATGTTTGCACCTCATTTTCCAATGCCTCTATTACATCTAAATAAAGTTCTGAATCATCAATATCCAAACAAAGATCAATGTCACTCCTCTCCCAATTTTTCTTTGTGGCTCTTGAGCCAAACAAAATAATCCGGTTGAGGTCAAACTTCCTTCCCACATCTCTAATTTGTTGTACAATCTTTTCATCCAAATTTGCATCCTGAACATCTTTCCATACACGCATAAACTTACCTCATAATCAGATCCATTATACTAAAGATAGCCTAAGTATAATGGATTTCATAAAAATTTACAACGTAATATCAGCTATAACATTTCTTTAAGATAACTCGCGGTTATCCGTTGTTTTTTGTATTTTGTCATAATGTCTGCCCTGTGTGTCGGTAAAAAATTGTCAAAGGGAAATCCGGTATATTGCAGATTCTGCCAGCAACCTTACGCCTTGATGAAGGTCTATTGCTTTACCGTTTCGATCGCTTATTTATGCGCCTCTCCGTAAACTTGCACCATGCTGACAGGTTTTCCGTGTTTC
>JAUNIU010000272.1 GCA_030523265.1 Eubacteriales bacterium
GAAGAAGACAGCAGCTTTAGTGATGTCAGGAATCCTGATGGCGGCACTGATGACCGGATGCGGAGGGGGTTCTGACAGCTCCTCAGGCAGTGGTTCCGAAGAAAAGGCAAAAAAGGTCATTATAGGAACGCAGGAGATGCCTAACGATGAGGGAATCGCCAAAGCAGAAGATTATTTTTCGCAGGAGATGAAAGTGGATGTGGAGTTAAAACAGTTTGATTCCGGGAAAGATGTGGTGACGGCACTGGCTTCTAACAGTATCGACTTTGGCTTGCTGGGATCATGTCCGGCATCACTGGCCATCAGTCAGGGGACAGAAGTGAAGTGTATCTGGATTCACGAAGTCTTAGGACCGATCGAGAGTCTGGCGGCGCGAAAGGATGTGGGTGCAGAGGAGGTAGCGGATTTGAAAGGAAAGACCATCGCCACACCATTTGCTTCCACAGCACATTTTTCCCTGCTGCACGCATTGGAGGTGGCAGGATTACAGGAGAGCGATGTGAATTTGTTAGATATGCAGCCGAGTGAGATCTATGCAGCATGGCAGAACAAACAGATTGACGCAGCATATGTATGGGAGCCTACTCTGTCCGAATTATCGGACTCTGTGATCCTCAGTACCAGTACGGATATGGCAGAAGCCGGCTATATGACTTCTAATGTTGAATTAGTCCGAACCGCCTTTGCGGATGCCAACGCAGATCTGGTCAGTGCTTACATCAAAGCGGTGGCAAAGGCTGTGGATTTGTACAAGAGCGATGAAGCCGGTGCAGTAGATGTGGTGGCAAAGGCGTTGGAATTAGAGACAGCAGATGCACAGAGCCAGATGAAGGGATCGAACTGGTTAAGTGCCCAGGAACAATTAGGTGCGGATTATTTTGGAACATCAGATGCCAAGGGGGCATTGGTTCAGAATCTGTATGATACCGCTACATTCCTGAAGGATCAGGGAAGTATCACAGAGGTACCGGACAAATCCGTGTTTGAAAGTGCAGTAGATCCAAGCTTTATCGAGAAAGCGGTTAGCGCAGAGGAGTAACCAGTCAGGACAGATCAGTCAGGAGGATGGACATATGGAGGACGAAAAGATAGTAGTATCAATTAAAGACGCCAATTTGGAATACGATAGTGAGAAGGGTAAAGTGCTCGCTTTGCAAAATGCTAATTTGGATATCAGGAAAGGTGAGT
Organism: Eubacteriales bacterium; assembly: GCA_030523265.1. GTDB lineage: Bacteria > Bacillota > Clostridia > Lachnospirales > Lachnospiraceae > Butyribacter. Next base: position 1,189 of record JAUNIU010000272.1, read on the forward strand.
TTATCTGTGTGCTGGGTCCTTCTGGTTGTGGCAAAAGTACCTTGCTGAATATCATTGCGGGTTTTCACAAACCCACTTCCGGTACTGCGATGATGGGTGGAGAGGAAATCGATGGACCGAATTGGAAGCGGGGGGTCGTGTTTCAGACCCCGCCGCTGTATCCATGGCTTAATATCTATGAAAATATAGCCTATGGACCGAAGAAACGGAAATTGCCAAAGGATCAGATTGCGCAGGATGTCAATAAATACATTGAGCTGGTGGGGCTGAAAGATTTTAAGAAGCAGAAGCCGTATGAGTTATCCGGTGGTATGAGACAGAGGGCGTCTCTGGCGAGGGTATTGGTTAATCAGCCCGAAATGATATTGATGGATGAACCGCTGGGGGCGCTGGATGCTTTGACCAGAGCCAATATGCAGGCGTTGATCCGTGATATCTGGAGCAAGACGGGAAATACGATTTTCTTTATCACGCATGATGTGGATGAGGCGCTGGCACTGGCCACCCGTGTGATCGTGATGTCAGCCAGACCAGGGCGCATCGTGAAAGAATTTCATACGGATTTTACGTATGATATCGATGGACCAAATCAGGAAGCGGCCAGATATTCTAAGGAATATATGATGATCCGCGAGGAGATTTTGAATATCATTAATGCACAAAATGCGATCTCCCAGGGGGAGAAACAATAGCAAGGGGGCTTTCGATGGCAGTAACTTTGCAGGCATTATACGATGGCGTTCGCAAACAGGAGGAAATCACTCTGGTGGCGGGCGCTTATGGTATGAATCAGGAAGTCCACTGGATCCATATGGTAGAGGGTAAGCTGATCTCCGACTTTCTGGAGGGTGGTGAGATCGCCTTTACTACGGGAGTGGCATTAAATTCACCACAGGAATTGTATGAGCTGGTGGAATTTAATTATCAGAAGAAAGTAGCGGGCATGGTGATCAATGTGGGACCTTATATTCAGGAGATCCCGGCAGAGGTCATCACGTTTGGAGATGCGCATGATTTTCCCATCTTTGAGGTGCCATGGCGGGTACATATGGCAAATATTATGCGTTATTTTTCCATGCAGATAAACCTGGATGAACAGAAAAGTATGGAATGTAGTTCGGCACTGAAAAATGCGGTCTATTTCCCGGAAAACGAGGAATTATATCTCCCTACGTTTCTGAAATATGGCTATAAGCGGGAGTGGTCCTATTGTATCGCGGTGATGGAGTTGTGCGATCAGACCTATCATGTGGTGAAGTCCGCAGAACGGGACAGACTACGGCATTTGATACAGAGAAATATTCCGAAACAGTCTTCTCCGGTTATGGTGCAGGAGATCGATCAGGAATTAGTCTTTCTGTTTACCAATAGTAAGGATGAAAAGGTCAGCGAGCTGATGGAAACAGTATGGAAGGAAATTACCATGTATCTACCCAAGGGAGTGCGAAGCTACGTCGGCATTGGACGGAGTACAAAGAGCATTCATTGTATCGGCAAATGTTTTCATCAGGCAGTAC
>JAUNIU010000273.1 GCA_030523265.1 Eubacteriales bacterium
ATCCGGACCGGGAATATACTTCTTTGCGCAAATGTATCGCAGAATATGTCAATACCGACTATCGCAATATATTAGTGGGCAACGGTTCCACCGAATTGATCTCTCTGGTGATCCAGCTCACCCACCCCAAGAAAGCATTGATCGTGGGACCGACATACTCGGAATATGAGCATGAGATTTCTCTTGGCGGAGGACGTTCCCATTATTTCCGTCTCCGGGAAACCGATTTGTTTCATATGGATCTGGAAGCCCTGCAGAATGCACTGACCCCGGATATTGATCTGTTGGTACTATGTAATCCCAACAATCCCACATCATCCCAGATCGACCGCCAGACCATGCGTGCCATTTTAGACACCTGTAAGGAAACCGGCATCTTTGTCATGGTGGATGAAACCTATGTGGAGTTTTCCGATAATGCAGATATGATCACTTCGATCCCGCTGACGGCTTATTACAACAATATTATCATCCTGCGCGGTATTTCCAAATTTTTTGCAGCACCGGGACTGCGTCTGGGATATGCCATCTGTGGGAACCGCCAGCTGTTGAGTGAGATTGACAGCCGCAAAAATCCATGGACGATCAATTCTCTGGCTGCCATCGCCGGCGAAATCATGTTCCGGGACGAAGAATATATCCGGGATACCAGAGAGCTAATCACTTCCGAACGCAAACGTATCTGTGGGATTCTGGATTCCTGTCCGGAAGTGCAGTATTACACACCCAATGCGAACTTTATTCTGGTTAAAATTCGCAAAGAAGATGTGACATCCGAGGATCTGTTTGACGCTGCCATCCGTCAGGGTCTAATGATACGGGATTGTTCCACTTTCCCATTTCTGGATAATAAATATATCCGTTTTTGCTTTATGAAACCAGAGGATAACGACAAACTGCTCAAAGTTCTCTTAGAACAACTGCAATAATACCAGCAAAATAATAAGGTGTGGGATACTCCGCAGGAATATCCCACACCTTAATTAAATGTCAGCATTTTTGGAAAACAGTGTTCCCACCGGCTTGTCCTCAAAAAGCTCATATAGCTTTCTGGGATGACCGCCATTCATCAGCACCACATCAATATCTGCCTCGTAGGCGATCTCCACAGCACCGATTTTGGTCTTCATGCCACCTGTCCCAAATTTGGTACCGGCACCCCCGGCTACCGCATGAATGTCTTCCCCTATTTCACGCACCACAGGTATCAGTTTCGCATCTGGATTCTTGCGGGGATCGCTGTCATACAAACCATCAATATCAGACATGATAATCAAGAGATCTGCCTTAGCTATCGTGGCAACCAAAGCCGCCAGGGAATCATTTTCTCCCATCTCCAGCTCCAACTCATCGATTGCCACCGTATCATTTTCATTCACCACCGGAATCACACCATGACTAATCAGCCGCTCTAATGTATTCACCACATTTTGGCGGCGATCTTCCAACAATACATATTTGGTCAGCAACATCTGAGCCACCGTAATGCTGTATTCCGAAAACAGATTATCATACAGATACATCAGTTCGCATTGTCCCACCGCAGCACATGCCTGTTTCCCCGGCGTATCCTTCGGCCGTTCCATGAGACCTAATTTCCCCATGCCGAGACCGATAGCTCCACTGGATACCAGGATCACTTCATGTCCGGCATTTTGCAAATCTGCCAGCGTCTTAACCAACTGCTCCACCCGCCGTATATTCAATCGTCCGGTCCGGTGAGTCAATGTGGAAGTCCCCACCTTCACCACAATCCGTTTTCTCTCACTGATTCTTTTCATCACTATCTCCATTCCGAAATGTTTTCGCTTTTCTACACACCTGCACATGCAAAAATCAATCCTATTATACAGAAAAGAGAAAGGACTGTAAAGATTTCTGCCATTATGACTTTCCCCATTTATGCAAAAGATAACGCGTGGTTATCTGTTCGTCTGTATCTTTTGCCATACTGTCTGCCCTGCGTGTGTCAGTAGAAGATTGTCGAAGGGAAATCCGGCTGATTGCAGATTCTGCCAGCAACCTCACGCCTTGATGAAGGTCTATTGCTTTACCGTTTCGACCATCTATCGCTTTCGCTCCTGCTGTTTCTGTAATAAACTGCTCACATCCAATAGTTCCGGCTCTGCGTTCTTGCGCTTCTTGTATGCCTCTTTCTGCGCTTTTTTGCCTCCCCTCCCGGACTGCTTCGGAGACATAGCATCCCGAGACCCGGCAGATCGCTCCCCGGTGGTCTGTTCCAACGCAGACATCGTCTGCGGTTTCTTCTGTCCTTTATCCTCCTGACGCGAAGCGTGTTTCTCCCGACGCACCTTACGCCGTGCATCTATACGGCTCCGGAGCTTTTGCAGCCAGATTCCATCTGACAACACCGGAAGCCTCCGGTTTACGATATCAAGCAGCCACAAACATACTGCCGCCAGCAAAAATGGCAGTGTCAGATTTGTCCGCGCCACGGTATCGTTTGGCTTTTCCTGATAAACCTCCTGCAAATCGGTGATAAACCGTCCGCCCGTCTCCGAGACAAACTGATCCAACGCATTGCTGTCATTGGTATAAAGATATTCCTGGGAATACTGCATGGTTAATTGTACATTGGCCGCCTCCTTTAACTCCTCCCCTTCACTACGGCGCACATTGATGCTGTAAACTCCGGTCTCTCCCAGAGGGATATTCCCCTCATAAACCCCACTGGATACTGCA
>JAUNIU010000274.1 GCA_030523265.1 Eubacteriales bacterium
ATATAACGAGAGTGTGCCTCTAGGGAAACATCGGAACCTGTCGCATGCTGCTTCAAACAAACCTCCGAGGCGCATTCGATCGAAACGCTGTAAAGCAAAGACCTTCTATCAAGCCTAGTTGTCTGGCATGGAATCTGCAATTCTACTCGGATTTCCTTTCACAAATATCTCGTAATACACACAGGGCAGATATAATCGGCAAAACAGATGGTTTCATTGATAACCACGAGTTATCTTTATAAAAATGGGGAATGTCAAAATTCACAAATGGCATTGCGCCACAATCAAAGATGTAGTAAAATATCAGAAAATGAAGCGAACTTACAATGGAGGTGTCCCATGAAGCATTTAATTAGCCCTTTGGATCTTTCGATCGAGGAGTTGGACCAGATATTGACTCTCGGACAAAGTATCATGAAAGATCCTCAAAAATACGCCCATGTATGTGATGGCAAAAAATTAGCAACGTTATTTTATGAACCAAGCACCCGAACCCGTCTCAGTTTTGAAGCAGCCATGTTAAATCTGGGCGGCAGCGTGCTTGGTTTTTCTTCGGCCGATTCCAGCTCAGCAGCTAAGGGAGAAAGTGTCGCGGATACCATCCGTGTTATTTCCTCTTACGCGGATATCTGCGCAATGCGTCATCCCAAAGAAGGGGCTCCCACCGTGGCAGCTATGCATTCCGGGATTCCGGTGATCAATGCCGGGGATGGCGGGCACAACCATCCCACCCAGACATTAACCGATCTGATTACCATCAAAACTCTGATGGGGCGTCTGGACCACATGACCATCGGTATGTGCGGAGATCTGAAATTCGGACGCACCGTACACTCTCTGATCAATGCCATGGTCCGGTATCCCGGTGTCCGTTTTGTATTAATCTCACCGGATGAATTGCGTATCCCGGATTATCTGCGTCAGGAGGTTCTCATCGATGGGAATATGGATTTCGTCGAGACAAAAGATTTAGAGAAATATATGCCGGAGTTGGATGTTTTGTATATGACCAGAGTACAGCGGGAGCGCTTCTTTAACGAAGAAGATTACATCCGCTTAAAGGACAGTTTCATACTGGATGCGGCAAAGATGCAATATGCCAAGAAAGATATGTATGTCCTGCATCCCCTTCCCCGTGTCAATGAGATATCGACGGAAGTAGATAAAGATCCCAGAGCGGTTTATTTCCTGCAGGCGAAATATGGCGTCTATGTACGCATGGCTTTGATCATGACTTTATTAGGATTGGAGGACTCTATATGTTAAATATCGGCGGATTAAATGAGGGTGTCGTAATCGACCATATCCAGGCAGGCGGCGCCATGAAAATCTATGAATACCTGAATCTGGAAAAACTGGATTGCTCTGTGGCAATCATCAAAAATGCCAAAAGCAATAAGATGGGTAAGAAAGATATTATCAAGATCGAGGGGCCCTTCGACATTGATCTGAATGTTTTGGGTGTATTAGATCATAAGATCACCATCAATATCATACGGGATAATGAGATCGTAGAAAAGAAAAAATTATCCCTGCCGGAGACCGTGACAGGGATCATCAAATGCAAAAATCCCCGTTGCATCACATCCATCGAACAAGAATTACCACATTCCTTCAAACTGACCGATCGAGAGAAACGAATCTATCGTTGCATTTACTGCGAATCCAAATTTAAGGGAAAATAAATAGAGATGCCCTCCTGACTCACCTCAAAGTCTGGAGGGTATCTCTATTGATAGGGTTCTATCATCCATAACTCAGGACTTAAGTTTTTTCCAATCGCTATTTATGGTTAATGATCCTTCAATCAATACATTCGCTGTTTGTGGGGAATACTTTTTTGAATTAATGTCTTATACTGAATGCATAAAAAACAGGGAGGCAGCTAAAATGGATACAATAAAAATAGGAAAATTTCTTAAAAAATTAAGAGAGCAAAATAATATGACACAGGAACAACTAGGCGAAAAATTAGGCGTTACTAATAAGACCATATCCCGTTGGGAAACAGGAACCTATTTACCGCCCATCGAGGCATTGCAAACGTTAAGTGAGATGTACGAATTAACCATAAACGAGATCATCAGCGGACAACAACTAGACGAGCTGGAATACAAAGCTAAGGCCGAAGAAAATATTAAAAGCGCCTTATCCGAAAGCGCTTTTACTCTAAAAGAAAAAATAGATTTTTATCAAAGAAAGTGGAAAAAAGAACATACCTTTGCAATGACTGTAGAAATGATATTAATACTTGGTATTTTCATCGCCGGATTCCTTTTTGACAACGGATTACAGATCGTTGCAATAATCGTTGGATTTGCATGGGCTATGATACAATACAAAAAAATGATGACATATGTAAAAAATCATGCTTATAAGGAGTGTGTATCGTCCGCAGACAGCCACAACACTCCCCCTTCCAATCATCTTTGACTAGGACAGACCGGTAATCACACCTTCATCATTCACATCAATCCGCTCTGCTGCCGGATGCAGCGGCAGTCCCGGCATGGTCATCACTGTACCCGTGATCGCCACGATAAAACCTGCACCTGCGGATACATATACCTCGCGGATGGTCATATCAAACCCTTCCGGACGGCCTAACTTCGTCGGATCATCCGACAGGGAATACTGGTTCTTTGCCATGCAGACTGGAAGCTGGCCATATCCCAATTTCTCCAAACGGGCAA
>JAUNIU010000034.1:0-2332 GCA_030523265.1 Eubacteriales bacterium
AGAGAGATTAATGAAATTTTGCCAGATCCTCTGCTAATAAATACAGATGTTTTAATTGCTCTTCCTCTAATTTTTCCAGAATATCGATAAAGTAAGAGAAGAAAAAGCGCTCTTGGGTGGAGCGGAAAAAGTTACCGGGATCGATCTGCAAATATTGACAGATTTCAAAAAAACCTTCCATGGTGGGAAAGTTTCTGCCGGATTCGATAGAATATATATAGTTTTTATTGTATCCCAGCTCCAGACTGAGTTGTCTGGCGCTGATGCCCCGATCGTTTCTGATTTTGGCCAGTTGTAAGCCGAAATTTGTTCTATTCCAATATTCTGTCTGCTCATAAAAAAGATCTGCATTCATTATTTTCCTCATTTCTGTGTATCACATAATACTTTCTTATTATTGTATAGTTATTGTGTATAGCGCGATTTTTGTGATCAAACGTCTTAATGATACCAGTTAATGGAGATTGATGTGCCATATTTGAGATGGTCAAATGCTAGGAAATGCCATATTTAATCAATAGCAACGATACAAGTTTATAAAAGAAGTGTAGAAAATGATCGAAACAGTGTCTCGAAAATTCAGAGTCCCCAAAATTCAGACCAAGTAGCAATTGATTTCAATTTTTGCATATGGTAGAATTAAAATGTTATGTATTTTATCGCAAAGAGGAGTGAAAAGACTTATGAAGTATTTTGGAACCGATGGATTTCGTGGTGAGGCAAATGTTGATTTAAATGTTATTCATGCATACAAGGTGGGAAGATTTTTGGGCTGGTATTATGGACAGGATCATAAAGCAAAGGTGGTTATCGGCAAGGATACCCGCCGATCCAGCTATATGTTCGAGGATGCGCTGGCATCGGGACTGACAGCCAGCGGCGCAGATGTATACTTGCTGCATGTGACGCCAACACCGAGTGTATCGTATGTGGTGCGCACGGAGCAGTTTGACTGTGGCATTATGATTTCTGCCAGCCACAATCCTTATTATGATAATGGCTTAAAGGTAATCAATGGCAATGGGCACAAGATGGAAGCGGAGATCGAGGAAAAAATTGAGACATACATAGACAGTGAGATAGACAGTATCCCATTGGCAACCCGAGAGAATATTGGATGTACGGTGGATTATGCGATTGGCAGACACCGGTATATCGGGTATCTGATGTCTTTGGCAACCCGGTCCTTTAAAAATATCCGTGTTGGCCTGGATTGTGCCAATGGTTCCTCTTATTCGGTTGCCAAGGGAGTATTTGACGCATTAGGTGCCAAGACTTATGCCATTGGCATGAATCCAAATGGAACAAATATCAACGATCAATGTGGTTCTACACATATAGAGGATTTACAACAGTATGTGATCGAGAATCAACTGGATGTGGGGTTTGCCTACGATGGAGATGCAGACCGATGCCTGGCAGTGGATGACAGGGGAGAAGTCATTGACGGAGATGCGATCTTGTATCTCTGTGGATGTTATCTGAAGGAAAAGGGAGAATTAAATAATAATACGGTGGTGACCACGATCATGTCCAATATGGGCTTATACAAAGCCTTTGACAAAGTGGGGATCTCCTATGAAAAGACGGCAGTGGGAGATAAATTCGTCAATGCCAATATGATGGAATTTGGACATTCTCTGGGTGGAGAACAGTCCGGTCACATTATCTTCAGCAAATATGCAGTGACGGGAGATGGTGTGCTGACATCATTGATGCTGATGGAAGTTATGCTGGAAAAGAAACAAAAATTATCAGAACTGCGAAAGGGATTGAAAATATATCCGCAATTATTAAAGAATATCCGTGTGAAGGATAAGCCGGCTGCCCGCACAGATGCCGCCGTTATTGCTAAGACAAAGCAGGTGGAAGAGGCTTTGGGAGAGAACGGCAGAATCCTGCTTCGCGAGAGTGGGACAGAACCGGTGATCCGTGTTATGGTGGAGGCGGAAACCGAGGAGTTATGTGAGAAATATGTGGATCAGGTGATCGATGTTTTGAAACAGCAGGGGCATGCAGCGGAATAAACCATCCAAACGGTAAAGCAAAGACCTTTTGGCAAGTCTGAGTTATCTTTAACAAATTGAGAAAATTCAAAGCCCGGCGGGTGTTGACTTTAGTGAAAGCTTCATGCTATATTATTGAAATGGTGATTTGCGGGAGAATCCCGTGAGAATATAAGGAGGAAATAGTAAAATGAGTGTACAGGTAGAAAAGTTAGAGAAGAGTATGGCAAAGCTTACCATAGAGGTGTCTGCGGAGCAGTTTGATACAGCTTTGGAGCAGGCATATCAAAAGAGCAAAGGCAAGATTGCCATTCCTGGTTTCCGTA
>JAUNIU010000034.1:2342-16967 GCA_030523265.1 Eubacteriales bacterium
ATTGAGAAAATGTATGGCGCAGGTGTGTTTTATGAGGATGCCGCTAACATTGTGATTCCGGATGCTTATGAAAGTGCTGCCAAAGAGAGTGAATTAGAGATTGTAGCACAGCCAGAGATTGATGTGGTACAGATTGAGAAAGGCAAAGATTTCATTTTTACAGCTACGGTTGCGATCAAGCCAGAGGTTACACTAGGCGAATATAAGGGAATCGAAGTTGAGAAAAAGACTGCGGAAGTGACAGAAGAAGAGGTAACAGCAGAGATTGATAAAGCCAGAGAATCAAATTCTCGTATGATCACGATTGATGAGCGTGCGACACAGGAAGGCGATACCGTAATCATCGACTTTGACGGTTATGTAGATGGTGAGCAGTTTGAGGGTGGTTATGCCGAGGATTATAGTTTAGTGCTGGGTTCTCATACCTTTATTGATGGTTTTGAGGATCAGTTGACTGGCAAGAATGCAGGCGATGATGTGGAGGTCAATGTGACATTCCCAGAGGACTATCAGGCAGAGGAATTACAGGGCAAACCAGCTTTGTTTAAGGTTAAGATCAAAGAGATCAAGGTGAAAGAACTTCCAGAACTGGATGATGAATTTGCACAGGATGTATCTGACTTTGATACGTTAGATGAGTATAAGGCAGATGTGGAGAAGAAACTGTTAGAGAGCAAGGAAGCAGCATTGGCTCGTGAAAAAGAAGATGATATCATTAATCAGATTATTGAGAATGCAACCATGGAGATTCCAGAGCAGATGGTAGATTCACAGTGCCGTCAGATGATGCAGGAATTTGCACAGCGTATCCAGTCACAGGGATTATCCGTAGAGCAATATATGCAGTTTACCGGTATGACACCACAGAAGATGCAGGAAGAATTACAGCCACAGGCATTAAAGCGCATCCAGAGCCGTTTGGTATTAGAGGCAGTTGTGGCTGCTGAAAATATTGAAGCATCTGAGGAAGAAGTCAATCAGGAATTAGAGAACATGGCTTCCACCTATCAGATGGAACTGGATAAGTTAAAAGAACTGGTAGGCGAAGAGGAGCAGAAGCAGATCGCTTTGGATCTGGCGGTGCAGAAAGCAGTTACTTTAGTGGTAGAGGCATCTGTGGAGAAATAATGATTTCGTATAGTCCTTTGGGACATGAGAATGGAGGGGAATATGAGCTATAGTATACCATACGTGATTGAAAAAACCAGTGGTGGGGAGCGTTCCTATGATATTTATTCCAGATTGTTGCAAGACCGTATCATCATTTTATCCAATGAGGTAAATGATGATATCGCCAGCCTGGTGGTATCCCAGTTGTTGTTCCTGGAATCGCAGGATCCCAATAAAGATATCAGTCTGTATATCAATAGTCCGGGTGGTTCTGTCAGCGCAGGTTTTGCGATCTATGATACCATGAATTATGTAAAATGTGATGTCTCAACGATTTGTATGGGTATGGCAGCCAGCATGGGCGCCTTTTTGCTGGCAGGTGGTGCCAAAGGAAAGCGTTTGGCATTGCCAAATGCAGAGATCATGATCCATCAGCCATCTGGCGGGGCGAAAGGCCAGGAGACAGAGATCCGCATCGTGGCAGAACACATCTTACAGACCAGAAAACGTTTGAACGAGATTCTGGCAGAGAATACCGGAAAACCATTAGAGGTGATCCAGGCTGACACAGAACGGGATAATTATCTGACAGCGCAGGAAGCCAAAGAATATGGTTTGATCGATGAGATTGTGACGAATCGCAAGTCAGACGATGATAAATAGTGAGAATATGAGATGGGGAGACAGATAGCATGGCGGGAAAGAAAGATGAAATTTTAACTTGCTCTTTTTGTGGAAAAACACAGGATCAGGTGCATAAGTTGATTGCAGGTCCCGGAGTTTATATCTGCGACCAGTGCATTGATTTGTGCTCGGAGATCATGGAGGAGGAAATGGCACAGGATACCGGTGCCTATCTGGATGATACCGAGATTAATCTGCTGAAACCAAAAGAGATCAAGACTTTTTTGGATGAATATGTAGTGGGGCAGGAGGAAGCGAAAAAAGCATTGTCAGTGGCTGTCTATAACCACTATAAACGTGTTCTGTCTGGCAAAAGTCTGGATGTTGAGTTGCAGAAAAGCAATATTATCATGGTGGGACCTACCGGTTCCGGTAAGACATTTTTGGCGCAGACTCTGGCAAAAATCTTAAATGTCCCATTCGCCATTGCGGATGCTACGGCGTTGACAGAGGCAGGGTATGTGGGTGAAGATGTGGAGAATATCCTGTTAAAGATCATTCAGGCAGCAGACTATGATATGGATCGTGCGGAACATGGCATTATCTATATCGATGAGATTGATAAGATCACCCGCAAGGGAGAAAATGTGTCCATCACCAGAGATGTATCCGGTGAGGGTGTCCAACAGGCATTACTTAAGATTCTGGAGGGAACGGTGGCGAGTGTGCCGCCGCAGGGAGGCAGAAAGCATCCCCATCAGGAATTTTATCAGTTGGATACGACGAATATTTTATTTATCTGCGGAGGTGCTTTTGATGGTCTGGAAAAGATCATTGAGGGCAGGATCGGACAAAAATCCATCGGCTTTAATGCAGAGATTGCGGATAAGGAAGAGCAAACCATTGGTGCGTTGTTCCGTCAGGTGTTGCCGGAGGATTTTGTGAAATTTGGTCTGATTCCGGAGATTATCGGACGTCTGCCGGTGACAGTCGCGTTGGATATGTTGGATGAAGAGGCATTGAAAAAGATTTTGGTGGAACCAAAGAATGCGATAACCAAACAATATCAAAAATTATTTGAGATGGATAATGTCAAATTAACCTTTGAAGAGGAAGCGATCGCAGCAGTGGCGAAGAAATCCTCAGATCGCAAGACAGGTGCCAGAGGATTGCGGGCGATCATGGAGAGTGTCATGCAGGATGCTATGTATGAGGTGCCTTCCGATGAAAGCATCCAGGAATGTATTATTACCAAAGAGGCAGTGTTAGGGGAGGAAGACCCGAAATTAGTCACAGAGAATGATGAAGTGAAGTCTGTGAAAACAGTGAAACGGCCGGAAGGCGAGAGTGCCTGAGTAGCCGGAAAGAAAACAGGGGGTGTTTGATATGTGAGCACTCCCTGTTTTTGTCGTAGTTTTTAATATAGATATGGAATAGAAATGTGGTGAGATGATGATAGAGCAGATACCTGTAGTAATGTTGCGGGATGTGGTGGTATTTCCCAGCAGTACAATGTATTTAGAGATCGGCAGGACGAAAACGATTCATGCAGTGAATCAGGCGATTCATGGCAATAAGCAAATCTTTACAGTGGCACAGAAAAATCCGGAGGTGGAGAATCCCTCTCTGGAAGATGTATATTCTGTGGGGACTCTGGCAGAAGTCAAGCAGATCATATCCATGCCGGATAAAGTCACCAGAGTGGTGATCACGGGGCAACAGCGCATGAATCTGGAACAACTGTATACGAAAGAAGACTGCTGTTATGGTGACATATCTGAGCGGGAGGAATCCGGCGATTTATCCTATACGTTGGAAATGGTTGCAATGGTTCGTGGCCTGAAAGATCTGTTTCAGGTATATGTGGCGGAGCATGGCAAGATATCCGAAAAACTAGTGGAAGAGGTGATGGCACAAACAGATCTGGTCACGATGATGGACCAGATCTGTGCCGATATCCCGGTGCATTATCAGCTCAAACAGCAGATATTAGAAGAAACGGATATTTTTAACCGTCACGAACAGTTATCCCTGTTGCTCAGCCGGGAGATAGGCATATTACGGATACAGGGAGAGATTGCCGCCCGTGTCAAGGGACAGGTGGATCAGAATCAAAAGGAATATTATCTGCGGGAACAGATCAGAGCCATACACAAAGAATTGGGCGAAGAGGATGCCGTTTCCGATGCAGACCGTTACCGTGGCCAATTGCAGCAACTGAAAGCACCCAAAAAGGTGAAACGCAAGATTGAAGAGGAACTGCAGCGGTTTCGTAAGATGAGTGCCAGTTCTTCTGAAAGTGCGGTTATCCGGGGATATATTGAGACTTTGCTGCATTTCCCATGGAAAAAGCAGAGCAAAGAGCAGCAGGACGTAAAGTATGCTGCGCAGATTTTGGAGGAAGACCACTATGGTCTGGAAAAGGTAAAAGAGCGCGTGCTGGAGTGTCTGGCGGTGAAGGCGTTAAAACCGGATGGTGTCAGTCCCATCATTTGTCTGGTGGGACCGCCGGGAACCGGCAAGACTTCCATCGCCAGATCGGTGGCAAGAGCATTGCATCGCAAATATGTCCGGATCTGTCTGGGCGGAGTGCGGGATGAGGCTGAGTTACGAGGGCATCGGCGGACTTATGTAGGGGCGATGCCGGGGCGTATCGTGACAGGATTAAAAAATGCGGGCGTGAAAAATCCAGTGATGCTGTTAGATGAGATTGATAAGCTGGGTGGTGACTATAAGGGAGATCCGGCTTCTGCGTTATTGGAAATACTGGATCCGGAACAAAACAAACATTTTTCCGATCATTACATCGAGTTGCCCGTGGATTTGTCACAGGTGATGTTTATCTGTACTGCCAACTCTCTGGAACCGATATCCAGACCGTTACTGGACCGGATGGAAGTGATCGAGTTATCCGGGTATACGGAAATGGAGAAATATCATATTGCCAAGGAGCATTTATGGGAAAAGCAACGGATTGCCAATGGTTTGACAAAATCACAGATTAGTATTACAGACAAGGCATTGCATACAGTGATTACTCATTATACTCGTGAGGCGGGTGTGCGTAACCTGGAGAAAAAGCTGGCAGCACTGTGCCGTAAAGCAGCACATGCAGTGGCAAGTGGGGAAGCAGAGCGGATACGTATATCCGGGCGAAACCTAAAAGAGTATCTGGGCAAGGAATTGTACCAACCAAATCCGGCATTATCCAGACCGGAGACAGGAGTTGTGCGTGGGTTGGCATGGACAAACGCCGGTGGAGATACCCTGGAGATCGAGGCGGCGGTATTAGACGGTACCGGAAAGCTGGAATTGACGGGGAAATTAGGAGAGGTGATGCAGGAATCTGCCAAAATTGCTCTCACCTATGTCCGTACCCAGATCGGCGGCAGATTGGATTCGGATTATTTTCAGAAGCATGATATCCATATCCATGTACCGGAGGGTGCTGTGCCAAAAGATGGACCGTCTGCGGGTGTGACCATGGCTACAGCATTGTATTCGGTATTGATGGGGATTCCGGTTCGCGGAGATGTGGCGATGACAGGAGAGATCTCTTTGCGGGGGCGGGTTCTGCCCATCGGTGGATTAAAGGAGAAGTTATTGGCGGCAAAGGCTGCCGGGATCTCTTTGGTAATTATTCCAGAGCAAAACAAAAAGGATATCCAGGAAATGGAGACTGAAGTCCTGGAGGGGTTACAGATCGAATATGCATCACAGATAAAACAGGTATGGAAACACGCTCTTGTGCAGAAATGAGGTTATCATGGTTATAAAAAGTGTCAATTTGGAAACAGTATGTGGGATCACAAGTACATTGCCCGACAATGATAAGGTGGAGATCGCCTTTGCCGGGAGATCGAATGTGGGGAAGTCTTCTCTGATCAATGCCTTGATGAATCGCAAATCCTATGCCAGAACATCATCCCAGCCGGGGAAAACACAGACCATTAATTTCTATAATATTAATGAATTGTTGTATTTTGTGGATTTGCCGGGCTATGGATATGCAAAGGTGTCACAGGATGTGGTGAGAAAATGGGGACGTATGATTGATGGATATCTGGAGAAGTCTCAGGTGCTCCGGTTGATTTTTTTGTTGGTGGATATCCGGCATAAACCAAATCAAAATGATATCCAGATGTACCAGTGGTGTCTGAACTATGGATTTAATCCAGTGGTGATCGCCACCAAGGAGGATAAGATCAAACGATCCCAAAAACAAAAACAGTTAAAACAAATCAAAGAGACATTACAAGTGGTGGAGGGGACCCCGGTGATTCCTTTTTCCTCTGTGACCAAGAGTGGACGGGAGGAGATCTGGGAATATATCGATATGGTATACGAGGGGTTTGAAGCAGAGAGAAAGGAAGGCTAGCCATGTTTGGTAACAAAAGAAAAAGCAGGGAGCGATACAACGGATTACGTGTGGGAATGATGCTGGTTCTGGTCCTGTTGATATGTGTAGGAATGAAGCAGTCCGTAGCAGCGGAAGATACGCTGCTAAACCGCAATCAGGCTGTGATATATGTAGGGGATCAGTTGGATTTGCAGGAATACGTCAATGAGGAATATCAAAAGGATGTACAGTATCAGTGGGAAGGAGATGCATCGGATTCTTCTGTGGCAGAATTGACGAAGGAAGGAAAAGTGAAAGCAGTGTCTGCCGGAGAGGTGAAAGTGCAGGTTTCTTATCTGGGCCAACCGGAAGTCTCCAAAGAAGAGATTCTATATATTTCCATCATTGCACCGGAACAGTTGTCGATGGAGTATGGATCGGAGACCTATCTGGAAGCAGAGGAATTGTACGGGGCAGATGTTTTGAGTTATTCCTCCTCCAAAGATAGTGTGGTGGTGTCAGAGAAAGGGATGCTGGTGGCACAGGGATTTCAGGATGCCCAGATTACGGCTGCGAAAAAAGATGGTACCTCCTTTGTGGTGGCGCAGGTGACCATACTGGAACCACGTCCAGAAAAGACCACCATTGTCCGCGCTGCCGGAACCAAAGGATATCCGGTAGAGATACAGTATTTTTCTTACACCGATGCATCGGAAAACATTGTCTGGAATATTGCCGACGAAACCATTGCCACATGGGATGCCAACGGTTGTAATGCCCTGAAGAAAGGCTCTACCAAGGCAGATATTGTGTTGACCGCCAAAAACGGCGACCAAAAAACACTGGCGGTGCAGATCATAGTAACCGATCCAAAGCTTTCCACCACCAGCATTATCATGGCGGCGAAAACCAGCCATAAGCTTACCGTTGCAGGTACCCATACCTCCAGTGAAGTGATTTGGGGAGATCATGCAGGCAGTCCGGCGTATTTTTCTTCAGCGGGAGTGATCTATGGATCGACGGCTGGTACGGTTACACTGAAAGTGACCGTGGATGGAAGAGAACTGACTTGCAAGGTGCAGGTGACAGATCCGACTTATCAGGATCTGACGATCATTTTATATAAGGGACAGGCTAAGAAACTGAAATTAAAGGGAACCGCCAGCAAAAGTTCGATTGCCTATTCTTCCAGCAATAAAAAGGTTTTGACCATATCCAAGACCGGGAATATGAAGGCGAAAAAAGTGGGACATGCGACGGTGAAAGTCACCGTAGACGGAAGAAAACTTTCGATACTGGCAGAGATCTCCAGCAAGAAGGGATACCAGGCGATGAAAAAAGCCATTGCCATTTCCAAGACAAAGACAAAGTACAGTCAGGCACGCCGTATGTCCAAAGGATATTATGATTGCAGTTCCCTGGTTTCCAGAGTATATCGGAAATATGGCGTATATTTTGGCAGCCGTAAGGGTTGGTCTCCTACCGCTGCCACCATCGGCAAATGGTGTGTCAGAAATCATAAAGTAGTGGCGCGCAAGGCAGTATCATATAAGAAATTACTGCCGGGGGATATTATCTTCTTCTCCGGCTGGAAAAATGGACGTTATAAGAACATTACCCATGTGGAAATGTATACCGGCGGTGCCACAGATGTATCTGCCAGCAGTAGTTATAATAAGGTGGTTCACTATGGCTATAGCAAGGCAAGCAATATTGTTTTAATCGCCCGTCCGACGAAATGAAATAATATCAAAACTTAAGAATCGTCTTTGCGTTTCCCTATTTTGCATTAACTTGTATGAAAAATCCACATCACAAACTGTGATGTGGAAATATTGCATAAAATTGCACGCGGAAAACTTGTTTTCCGGATGCAATTTATATGCATATTGCGCATGCTGCTTATAGCAGCATGGCCTTTTCACACAAAAAAATCAAAAAATTAAAAAATAAAAATGCGGAAACGCAGGGAATCGTCTGCTTGACAATCCAAGTCACTGTGATAAGATATCGAAAGGGAAGAGAATGTCAGCATTGTCTTCCGAATACATTGAATCAAAGATGGAATCTGGAATTTGAGCACATAAAAAGGAGAGTTCGATGAAGATAATAGTATTAGCAGGTGGACTGAGTACAGAGCGTGATGTTTCCATCAGTACAGGTGGTCAGGTATGTCAGGCATTGCGGGAACGAGGGCATCAGGCGGCTCTGTTGGATGTGTTTTTTGGTTACGAGGGTGATGTATCCGAGGAATTTTTTGATCGGAACGATGCATTTGAAGATGCCATGCAGGGGATTCAGACAGTGGATCCGGATCTGGACGCGATCAAGGCAATGCGCGGGGGCGATTCCCGTAGCTTTTTTGGCCCAAATGTGATCGAATTGTGCCGCATGGCAGATATTGTATACATGGCATTGCATGGTGCCGAGGGAGAAAATGGGACCTTGCAGGCGGCTTTTGATGTATTAGGGATTCGTTACACAGGAACGGGGTGTTTGGGAAGTGCCCTTGCCATGGACAAAGGGATTGCCAAAAAGATATTTCAGGCAGCCGGCATTCCGACACCGAAGGGATGTATCGTGACGCCGGATACGATCGGTCCGTTGCCGGAGGAAATCGGCTATCCTTGTGTTGTGAAACCGTGTTGTGGCGGTTCCAGTGTGGGAGTCAGCATCGTATCGAATGCGGAAGAGTATCAGCAGGCACTGCAGGACACGTTTCGTTATGAAACGGAAGTTGTGGTGGAAGAGTGTATCCGGGGGCGGGAATTTTCTGTGGGTGTGATGAATGGAGAGGCATACCCTGTCATTGAGATTATTCCCAAAGAAGGATTCTATGATTATGAGACCAAATATCAGCCGGGGATGGCGCAGGATGTATGTCCGGCAGAATTGGACGAAGCCAAGGCAACAGAAATGCAGCAGTATGCGGTAGATGTCTATCGGGAATTGAAATTAGGTGTGTATGGACGTATTGATTTTCTGATGGATGGGGAGGGAAATCTGTATTGTCTGGAGGCAAATACATTGCCAGGGATGACACCTACCAGTTTGCTTCCACAGGAAGCTGCTGCAATTGGCATCAGTTATGGTGAATTGTGTGAGAAGATCATTGCGTTTGCGCTAAAAAAATATTAGAAGAGGATGAGTATGGGTAAGATGAAAGGGATGACGCCACAGAAACTGGCAGAAGTATGCGGTGGTAGATATACCGGACCGGAGGCAGAAGGCGCACAGGAGATCACCTGTCTGGTGACGGATAACCGCCAGATCGAAGCGGGTGGTATGTTTGTGGCAATCAAGGGAGAAAAAGTGGATGCCAACCGTTTTATTCCTGCTACCTACGAGGCAGGCGCGTTGTGCTGCATGTCAGAAGATGCTCCGGGAGATATGACGAAACCATATATACAGGTGGCGTCCTGCCTGCAGGCACTAAAAGATATGGCAGCCTATTATCGGACGCAGTGTCAGGTTAAGATCGTTGGTATCACCGGCAGTGTGGGAAAGACCACCACCAAGGAGATGCTGGCATCTGTGTTATCCAGACATTATCATACATTAAAAACCCAGGGGAATTTTAATAACGAGATCGGTGTGCCATTGACACTGTTTCGCCTGCGGGAGGAACATGAGGTGGCGATCGTAGAGATGGGAATCAGTGACTTTGGTGAGATGGCGAGACTGACGGCGATGGTGAAACCGGATCTTTGCGTGATTACCAATATCGGACAATGTCATTTGGAACAATTAGGAGACCGGGATGGTGTACTGCGGGCCAAGACAGAGATCTTTCAGGGCTTGTCAGAGCAGGGCACGGTATATTTAAACGGAGATGATGATAAGCTTGTTACCGTGCGGGAAGTGCATGGCAGGTCTCCGGTATTTTTTGGCATCGGAAAGCAGAATACTGTTTATCCAGAGAATATGAGTTCCAAAGGTCTGGCAGGCACAGAGATGGATGTGGTGATACCGGGAAGAAGGTTTCACGTACAGGTACCGCTTCCGGGCATGCATATGGTCACCAATGCATTGGCAGCCGCGGCAATCGGTGTGGATCTCGGCTTGTCTGACGAGGAGATCGCAGAGGGAATCCAGGCGTTTCGTCCGGTAGACGGGCATAGCAGTATTTTGGAAACGGACCGCTTTACCGTGATGGATGACTGTTACAATGCCAATCCTGTGTCGATGCGGGCCGGACTGGATGTGCTGGCAGAGGTATCGGAGCGCAAGGTGGCGATCCTGGGCGATATGTTTGAATTAGGAGAAGCAGAAGAACAGATGCATTATGACATCGGTGTATATGCTGCCGGGAAGGGCATCGATCTGCTGATTTTCATCGGCGATCTGGCAAAACAGTATGCATTGGGTGCCTGCAGTGTCTCTCCGGCACAGACGATGCAGTATTTTGCCACGCAGGAAGAAGCACAGATGGCGTTACCGTCATTGTTAAAGAACGGAGATGCTATATTTGTCAAGGCATCCCATGGGATGCATTTTGAAAAGATAGTTGCAACATTGCGTGAGATGTGATAGTATGTATTATTGAGGATTATATTTTCAAAGGCGATGATCGTGTATAGTAGAGCATGGCGATCCGGATAGAGAGAGGATGTCCCCGGCTGAAAGCATCCCCACGTTCTCACCATGCATCGAAGTTCCCACGGGAGCTGTGGTCTGGAAGGGCGCATCCGGCTTTGGGAAAGGCTGGAGAAGTTTGTGTAGAGACTGCCGTGCGCACGCGTTAGGTGTAATGAAGTGTTTATGAGATTTTCGGACTCATGGTGGAGAGACCGCCACAGAATCCGTGATCCACATAAGAAACAGGGTGGTACCGCGGATATTCCGTCCCTGACAGACCTGTATCAGGGAGTCGGTGGATGTACCACATAGCATCAGAATATACAAAAGCTCCTTGCTGTGCAGGGAGTTTTTTCTTTTTCAAACCTGATCCCAATGGAAATATGGGACGTAGCAGGGCCATTTGTGCCGAGAACGTCACAAATAAACCCTTATCCGACAAGGGATACTGCAATCGCAGATTTCTCTTGCGGTTTCTCGAACAAAATACGTTTTTGGAATGGAGGATTAACATGAAAGACAAGTTATCGAAAATCATGGAAGAGGCACTGGGCCAGATTGAATCTTCAGAGCAATTGGACAAGCTCAATGACATTCGTGTGGCTTTTCTGGGCAAGAAAGGTGAATTAACATCTGTTTTAAAATCCATGAAGGATGTGGCACCGGAAGATCGTCCCAAAGTAGGACAGATGGTCAATGAGGCAAGAGCCCAGATTGAGACTAAATTAGAGGAGAAAAAGGCGGCTTTTGAAAAGGCGTTATTGGAAGAAAGATTAAAGAGTGAGACAATCGATGTAACTATGCCTGGTAAGAAGCTTGCCGGAGGACATCGTCACCCAAATACCATCACATTAGAAGAGGTGGAGAATATTTTTGTGGGTATGGGATATGAAGTGGTAGAAGGTCCTGAGATAGAATATGACTATTACAATTTTGAGGCGTTGAATATCCCGGCAGATCATCCGGCAAAGGATGAACAGGATACGTTTTATATTACCAAGGATATCCTGCTGCGTACACAGACTTCCTCCGTACAGGTCCATGAGATGGAGAAGGGAAAACTGCCGATTCGTATGATTGCACCGGGACGTGTATTCCGTTCGGATGAAGTGGATGCCACACATTCCCCGACCTTCCATCAGATCGAGGGTCTGGTCATCGACAAGAATATTACATTTGCTGATTTGAAGGGAACTTTGCAGGAGTTTGCCAAGCGATTATTTGGCGAGGATACCAAGGTAAAATTCCGTCCGCATCATTTCCAGTTCACGGAACCAAGTGCCGAGATGGATGTTACCTGCTTCAAATGCGGTGGAAAAGGATGCCGGTTCTGTAAAGGAGAAGGCTGGGTAGAAATCTTAGGCTGTGGTATGGTGCACCCGCATGTCCTGGAGATGAGTGGGATTGATCCGGAGGAATATACAGGCTTTGCTTTTGGTGTGGGTCTGGAGCGTATCGCACTGTTTAAGTATGAGATTGATGATATGAGATTACTATATGAGAATGATACACGTTTCTTGAAGCAGTTCTAAAAAGGAGGAGCAGGAAGAATGAATACATCTTTATCATGGATAAAAGCATATGTGCCGGAGCTGGATTGCACGGCACAGGAATATATGGACGCGATGACACTATCCGGTTCTAAAGTAGAGGGATATACCCAGTTTGATAAGAATCTGGATAAGATCGTGGTAGGTCAGATCAATAAGATCGAAAAACATCCAGATGCAGATAAACTGGTGATTTGCCAGGTACAGGTCGGAGAAGACGGTCAGGAGATACAGATTGTCACAGGTGCCCCAAATGTCAAGGAAGGGGATAAGGTTCCGGTGGTTTTGGACGGCGGACATGTGGCAAGTTCCCATAAAGACGGAGAATCAGAAAATGGCTTTAAGATCAAGAAGGGGAAACTGCGTGGTGTGGAGTCCTATGGAATGATGTGTTCCATCGAGGAACTTGGTTCTACTACGGACATGTACCCGGATGCCGCGAAGGATGGCATCTATATCCTGAGCGATAATCCAGAATACAAGGATGCACCCATTGGTTCCGATGTGGTGGAATTATTAGGGTTACATGATGTGGCATTTGAATATGAGATCACGTCCAACCGTGTCGATTGTTTTGGTGTGATTGGCATTGCCAGAGAGGTGGCGGCAACGTTTGGCAAGAAGTTTGAGCCACCGGTTGTAACTGAGACTGGTAATGACGAAAAAGTGGAAGACTATATTTCTGTAGAGGTACAGGATTCAGAATTGTGTCCTAGATATACGGCACGAGTTGTGAAGAATATTAAACTGGCACCGTCTCCGGAGTGGATGCAGAGACGTCTGGCATCTGTGGGAATCCGTCCGATCAATAATATTGTGGATATCACAAATTACGTGATGGAGGAATACGCACAACCAATGCATGCATATGATTTAGATACCATAGAAGATCACAAGATCATTGTCCGCAAGGCGGAGAATGGGGAGCCGTTTGTGACACTGGATGGACAGGAGAGATCGTTGGATGACTCCATGCTGATGATCTGTGATGGCAAAAAGCCAATTGGATTGGCTGGTATCATGGGCGGTGAAAATTCCATGATCACAGATGATGTGAAAACCATGTTGTTTGAAGCGGCTACCTTTGATGGGACGAATATCCGTTTGTCCGGTAAGAAATTGGGAATGCGTACCGATGCACAGGCGAAATTCGAGAAGGGATTAGATCCCAATAATGCCATGGCGGCTATGAACCGTGCCTGCCAGTTGGTGGAGGAGTTAGGTGCCGGAGAAGTGGTTGGCGGTGCGATCGATGTGTATCCGGTGAAGAAGGAGCCGATTCGTATCCCGTATGACCCGGCAAAGATCAATGCCCTGTTAGGCACAGATATTTCCGAAGAAGATATGATTCGCTACTTTGAGACCATTGATTTGGTGGTAGACCGTGAAGCCAGGGAAGTAATCGTGCCAACCTGGAGACAGGATCTGGAGCGCATGGCAGATCTGGCAGAGGAAGTGGCGCGTTTCTATGGCTATGATAATATTCCGATGACCCTTCCGAGTGGAGCTGCTACGGCGGGTGGGTTATCCGAAAAGCTGCAGCATGAGAATCTGGTGCGCGGAGTAGTGGAGTCATACGGCTTCTGTGAAGGAATGACATTCTCTTTTGAGAGTCCGAAAGTATATGACAAATTGTTATTGCCACAGGAGGATACATTGCGGCAGAGCATCCAGATCAGTAATCCTCTGGGGGAGGATTACAGTGTGATGCGTACCTCTGCGTTAGGCGGTATGCTGACCTCACTGGCAACGAATTATAATCGCCGGAATAAGGATGTCCGTCTCTATGAATTGGCGAATGTATACCGGCCAAAGCAACTGCCACTGACGGAATTGCCGGAGGAACGTATGCAGTTGACTCTTGGGATGTATGGCGCAGGTGATTTCTTTGCCATGAAAGGGGTAGTGCAGGCGGTGATGGATCGTATGGGATTGCGTGAAAATGCAGTCTATGATCCACAGGCAGGCAAAAGCTTTTTGCATCCGGGACGTCAGGCGCAGGTACGCTATCAGGGAGAAGTCATTGCCTATTTGGGAGAAGTTCATCCGACGGTACAGAAGAATTTCGGCATTGGAGAGCGTGCTTATATCGCAGTGATTGATATGCAGTCTGTGAGTGAATTGGCAAACTTTGCTGTAAAATATGAAGGGGTAGCCAAGTTCCCGGCTATGACCAGAGATATCAGTCTGAGTATGAAGAAGACCGTATTGGCTGGTGAGGTAGAGGAAGTGATTCGCTCTAAAGGCGGTAAGATGTTAGAGTCGTTTGAATTATTTGACGTATATGAGGGTGCACAGTTGACCGCAGGATATAAGTCACTGGCATACAAGATTATATTCCGTGCGAACGACCGCACACTTACCGATGAGGAGGTAAATCATGCTATGGATAAGATCATTCAGGCATTAGCAGAAAAAGAGGTT
>JAUNIU010000275.1 GCA_030523265.1 Eubacteriales bacterium
ATTTATCTGGAATAATTTCAAATATTTTATGTAAAGCATCTCCCTTTTTGGTTGCACCAAAGATAAGATGTTTGTGAGTAACACGATACCATTGGGTGATGTCCCATTTGTTGTACAGATCAGGGGGAATGGTAAGAGAACCAGATGATTTTTGACGAATAAACACGACAACCTCCTTATTGATCTTTGTCTTGTATGTATAATGTACAAGAACTGGTGTGGGTCTGAAACTTTAGTTTGATCACGGCAAGTCCCGATGATTTTGCATAGACAATTCCGTTTTGCAGAGTAATGTGTTCCGGTGTCATATTTTCATAGACGACAGTTTGCCGGATCAGAGGATCAATGTTAAGCATTTCTGGAATCGCCATGGAATATCCTGTCGATATTCGGAAAAAATGACGGGAGAGATTTAAGGAAGATCTGGAAGATGGGTTTGCGAAATAATGGTAAGGGGAACTGTCTGGATATGGCGTATGGTCTGCGTTTTTTTGATGAGCGGTGGCAGGTATCGGAGAATTGGTGCGGAGAATAAAGTTTGGGTGTGGACTATTCTTCAGATGTGTGGTGGTACCAGCATCGGACGCACTCTTATCTTTTGCGCTTCGATATGGGCAGGAGGTATGTTTTGGGGAGGATGTTTTCTTGGGTTTTGGTGTTTTGGTCTTTGGTGGACTTTTTTGGGATCTGGCTTTTGGTTTGGATTGGTCTCGGGCCTTTGGTTTTGCTGTGGGTTTGATTGTCCTCTGGCAGACGGGGGAGGAGGAACCGGCAGGAGTTTGAGCGGTGATAGGCTGAATGCATACGGATATCTGGATATTCTGTTTTGTTTGATTGCGAAGTACCAGAAAATATCGACCGGTCTGTGGAGAAATATCGGTGCAGGTCACATATGCAGTGCCATCTGACCGGAAAGAAGACAGCTTTTTAGTTACCCCCTGGTCATCATAGAGTGATATTGTCAGAGAGGAGATGTCAGACAGCTTTATCTGATATCTCGATACGGTACTATTATATCCCTGGTAAGGACGAAAGTAGAAATATTCCGAGGCATATGCCGGGATGCAGACAGAGACCGAATGGTTAGCAGAAAGTAATTGTGCCGAGGCAAAGGTGTCATGTTGTTGTGCCGAGGCCGAAATCATGGGGAAGGAATGTACTAGAATGCTAATCAGTATTAATGTGCTAAGAAATGGAAAAAAATGTTTCATGGAAACTCCTTTCTCCCATTCCAGATCTTTTATGTGTTAAATAGTGTAACAAAAAATTGCAAATTGTGCAATCGTCAAACATAACAAAAAGACTGTGCGTTTCTTGACATATGATTGTAAAAATTGCACAGTCTTTTGATAATGCGTGTTTTCTGCCTGGTTAGTTTGAAATATAACTTACAAAGATGTAGCCGGCATCTTTAAATGTCTGTTCGGCTTTTGCCAGGGAAACGGTGGTGCTGGAGCGGGTCGCCGGATCCATCCAGGTAACAGTAGAAGAGGTATATCCCGTCAGGAGTACCGCATGATGGTCATTTAACATACCAATCACCGGTCGTTCACTGCTGACAAAATACAATACTTCATCCACTGTGCAACCGGAGAGGCTGACAGGAGTTTCCAGATAATTTCGCAACATTTTTACGATGGAATTACCCTTTAGCTGAGACACCGATGTGGTGATCTGGGCACCCTGCAATAACATTTGTGTACTGGCTTTGATGGTGTTGGAGGTATCCTCTGGATATGATATGCCCGATAATTCTTTGCTCAGGAACTTACCACCGCGCTCCCAGACAATATGAGAAGCATTATCCATCACGACACCCATTTGCTCATCCGCTAATTGTATCGCCTCTGATGCACTGGTTCGTGAAGTAGTAATGCCACCATAGGCATATATATAATATTTTCTGGTTTTCGTATCTGATTCGGGTAAACGTGCAGTGGTATTCTCCGTAATCATGACCGATTTTGTGGACAATACACTCGGCTGCTGTGCCATGACATAACCCGCCGGTAGAGAAATGTACTTTTCCGTTAAGGCAATATCCGTGACACGGGAAGTCAGTCGGATGGATTCCACAGACAAATTTTTCTGATTCATAATACTATCATCGGATGCTTTTTGCCATTTCCCGGAAACCTTTTTGATTCGTTTGAGACGAATGATATTACCGTCTACCGTAGCGCTGGTTACATATTTATTTTTATTGGAGTATTCCCGCAAAATATTCCCCTGACAATCGGAGATAATCAGTTTATAAGCAGGAAGAATCTCATCTCCAGAGGTGGAGTCATGGATATCACTATTCCTTACATATCCATAGACGATATTTGCATCAATTGTGCCCAACACAACAATACTTTGATCTTGCGGAGAGGACACGGTTAATTCTTCCGAAGAATTTAGATCCAGTATGGTGATTTTGGTTGCCTCACCGGTATCGGATGCATTGGACCACACAAAGCAGTGCGCATTTTCCAGCATCAGAAAATGATCACTGGAAGCGTTTTTCGTAAGGATATCGTATCGCTTTGAGGCAATATTATATGCGTAAACAATATCATTTAGTGAAAAGTAAAAGATATTCTTATCGTTGACATAACAGTAATCTCCAAGATCTTCCTTTAACTGGTCGTAGGTTGTAGTGATCGGCAGATAGACCCGTTCG
>JAUNIU010000276.1 GCA_030523265.1 Eubacteriales bacterium
TGGGATTACTCCGGCATGTGGGGTAATCTCTTTGGACAGATTTGCCCGCAATATATGCTCGCATGGGTGGGGCTTTCGCTTATCGCCATCATTCTGGATGATTGGTTACGGTACCTGCTGTTTGGCGAAGAAAAACCGCATTATCAGTTGTTCTGAGGGAAGGTGAATGAAAATGAATATGCACGAAATATTAGCGGGTGGCGGGGCGGTGATTGTAATTATGACGCTTATCCAGATTACACCGATCAAGGTCAATCCGTGGTCCGCAATTGCAAAGGCAATTGGACGCGCGATCAACGGAGAGGTTTTGGATAAGGTGGAAAAATTGGGTGATGATTTACAATCTTTGCGTACTGTCAGTGATGAGAGGGAAGCGAAGGCTGCGCGTGTTCGCATTTTGCGG
The DNA here is from genome assembly GCA_030523265.1 of Eubacteriales bacterium. GTDB lineage: Bacteria > Bacillota > Clostridia > Lachnospirales > Lachnospiraceae > Butyribacter. Next base: position 404 of record JAUNIU010000276.1, read on the forward strand.
TTTGGTGATGAAATTTATCAGGGTACGATGCACAGCAAAGAGCATTTTGACCAGACCTTGGATGACATCACAGAGTATGAGCAGTATTGTGCAAGTCATCCGGATTTTAAGAATGATATGACGGTACTTACCGTTCAAACGATCAAAGAAACCTATCAGAAGTGCTTGGGAAAGCACAATTTTTTGTGAAAGGATGTTGAATGACCATGAAAACCAATATTTCCGCAGGAACAATCGCCAGAACACTGTGCTTGGTTCTGGCACTGTTTAATCAGATGCTGACAATTACTGGACATGCTGTGTTGCCGATTGATGATGACACGATCAATCAGGTGGTATCGCTGGTATTCACTGTCGGGGCATCTGTCGTAGCATGGTGGAAAAACAACAGTTTTACCAATGCTGCTCAGGCGGCGGACGAGTACATGGCTGCGCTGAAGGAGGAAACCGAAAAATGAGTTACAAAATCGATAGTAGTATCAGAGCCAGATATTACGGATCATCAAACAGAGGCAATCCCAAGTATATTGTATTGCATTACACGGGCAATTCTGGTACATCTGCAACGGCAAAAGGAAACGCCAATTATTTCCACACTTGTGATCGTAAGGCATCAGCGCACTATGTAGTGGATAAAAATACAACCATCTATCAGTGCGTACCAGATAATCGTGCTGCATGGTCTGTGGGCGATTCAAGCAATGGACACGGCACATTTTATGGCAAGTGCACCAACACTAATTCCCTCAGCATCGAAATGGTATCCCACAGCAATGGAAGTTATTATATCCCTGATGCAACTATCCAGCGCGCAGCAGAGCTGACACGTGATCTGATGAAGAAATATGGTATCAACGCAGATCATGTTATCCGGCATTACGATGTAACTACCAAAGCCTGCCCGGAGCCGATGTGCGGAACAACGGCGAAGAATAAAAAGTGGGCTGCATTTAAGGCTTTGCTGACTGCAACAGTTATAGATGTAAACAAGACTGTAAAGGTGGTTTCCGATGACGGCAGCCTTAATATCCGGTTCGGCCCTGGTACATCGCACAGTGTGATCGGTAGCCTCAAGACTGGTCAGACCGCTGAAGTTGTCGGCGTTTCTGGCAACTGGTATAAGATCAAGTACGGCAGCGGATACGGCTATATCAGCAGTGCGTATACTGCTGATGTCACTATTACTATAGACGATACATCTAATCAGGAGGATGATGAAATGATTGAAGCAACAAAGCACAAGATCAATGGCAAAACCAGAAATATCAATGCGATCACCAAAGATGGTGTAACGTATACCTGTCTGAAAGACCTGTGTGCTGCGTTGGGTCTAAATCTGACATGGGACAGTGCAACTGGAGAACGGGTGATTACTCTGCCGGACGTAGAAGTTAAGGTAAATGGACAGACTATCACTGTACCGGGAGCATTTATAAATGCTGATACCCATTTGACAGCAGCCAGCGCACTGTTGAAAAGCATGGGATATGCTGTCGGTTGTACATCTGCTTACCATATCACAGCGGATACAGCGGTAGATGTTGAAATTGCTGGTGAAGAAGTATTTGAAAAGAATTATGGCAAATAAGTTTAAACTAATCGAATAGATAAGTGAAGCGGAGAGCAAGGATTTACTGAATCCTATTCTCCGCTTTTTTTGTTGAATTGAAAGTTTTTCACAGGATCGAAATAAAATGATATAGACAATTCAAACAAAAAAATTATAATAAATGTAAAAAAATCAAACAACTATTGACAAATTAAACCGTTGGTGAATATAATAAATAGACTTACAGGATAACTGGATCAGTATGGTTAGCATGGAAGGAGTGTGGGTTTTATGTACAAGGCCATAGATGTTGCGAAGTATATTGTGACTAAATGCGTGCAGGATTCGCATCCGATAAGCAATCTACAATTACAGAAGATATTATACTATGTTCAAAAAGAATATATTGATAAAGGCGATTTGTTATTCAGTGATCGTATAGAGGCTTGGCAATTCGGCCCCGTTGTGCGTGATGTTTATTATAAATTCTGTGGATTCGGAGCAAAGACTATTGTTTTTTCATATGATGATATTTGTATTGATCAAAACGACAAAGACAATATAGATCCAATTGTTGAGAATAAGCGGAGCAAGAACCCTTGGGAACTTGTGGAGGAAACTCACAGAGATGGAGGAGCTTGGGCACAGGTTTATCAAAATGGGAATGGAAACAAGAAAGAAATTCCCGTGGAGCTTATTAGAAAAGTGG
>JAUNIU010000035.1 GCA_030523265.1 Eubacteriales bacterium
AAATTGCCACTAACACTTTTCTTTATTGTGCATATAATATCATACAGAAATAAAGAAAAGGAGAAAACCACTATGAGTATGCCAAAAATTGAATGTAACAACATCGACAAATGTTGCGCCGCTTCCTCTCTTCTTCAGTCTATTGCATTAGAAGAAACCGCAATATCACACATCTTAAATGCAGAAGGAGAAAAGATCCAAAAAGTAATCTCTTTACACAATTGCGATAAGAAAGACTTAATCAAAGTCAACAAATCTGTTGAAGATATGGTCGACAAAATTACCGCTTTGGAGATTGTCTTAAAGTCTAAATTAGACACAATCACACCACTTTTAGAGGAATGTGACAAAAAACCTCCGAAACCGGAATGCTAAACGTAGGGCTTTGCCCTATGTACATATTCTCATTTCTGTCTGCTGTGGCAGACATACGCTCTCGATGCACTTTTTTTCTGAATAATTTTTTTCTTAGATTTTTTGTATGCCGCAACTCTGTAGTAGTATGTTTTTCCAGATTTCACTTTTTTATCCGTCCAGGTAGTCTTCCATTTATTTTTTACGGTTCCGACAAGCTTGTATTTACCGTTCTTTTTCGTGGCTCTGTATATCTTATATCCTTTGCCTCCGATCATGCGGTCCCATTTTAGCTTTATTTTATTTTTTCCGGCTTTATTCACTACAAGTTTTGGCTTTTTGAAATTCGGTTTCCACTGGGCCTGAAAATACACATGTCTATAATCATTCCGCGATGCAACAAATTTCTCTCCCGGCTGATATATTTTGCCCTCTGTCTTCCAGCCTGCAAATGTATAATTCTTTGTCTTATATGGACACTCCGGCAATATAGATGTGTATGATTTGTTTTCCGGATTGTATGACTCTATTTTAACTTCGCCCGGGCCCGGCTCCTGCCCTTTTATTTTTCCATATTTCACGGAACCTTTTTGAAAGATGCAGAAATTCTTATGAAAACTACAATGCTGCATATATCTCCATGTATATCCCGATACATTAGGATCTACTTTGGAGGTGGCTGTTATCTTATATTGCCCCTCTTTCGCACCATATGGCAGCCACAAAGAAAAGATTTCACCTTCTGATGTTTCAATCAAAGTATATGTTTTACTAACATTATCATACCTCTCCAGTTTCCAAATCATATCTTTATATTGTTCTTCCTCTGCGATCGTTTGGTCAGACATTACCGTTTCTGCATAATAAAATTCCGGGGCACACCCTATTGCAGGCGGCCAACACTTAATATAATATTCCGTTGTTTTCTTCAATTCAATATAATCTATGTACGTCTCATTCTCCGCATAAACATTTCTTTTCTGCACAATTACCGCTGACACTAATACTATGATACATAACATAAGACTTATCTTTTTTTTAACTGCTTTCATCTGTTGATCCTCCTACTAGTTGAGTGAACAGGCAGACCGTTTCCACATGATAACTCATCCCAAACATGTCGCAGCCCCTCACACGTTTCAGCGCATATCCCTTCCCACACAAATACTTTGCGTCTCTTGCCAAAGTCGCCGGATCGCAACTGACATAAACGATTCGATCTGGTTCCATCCGCACCACGGTTTCCAACAGTTTTTCGTCACAGCCCTTACGTGGGGGATCCAGTACCACCACATCGGCACGCAATCTCCCGCCGCTCTCCGCATACTTCTGTGGTACCACATCTTCTGCTGCACCCACGAAAAATTCTGTGTTATGAATATGATTCATCCTGGCATTTTCTCTGGCATTCTCAATCGCCTGGGGGATGATCTCTACACCGCATACCTTGTCTGCCTTTTGTGACAAAAACAGGGAGATCGTGCCAATGCCACAATACAGATCCCAGACCACTTCTCCTCCCTGCAGATCCGCATACTCCAATGCTGTCTCGTACAAACGCTTCGTCTGCTCTGGATTCACCTGATAAAAGGACAAAGGAGAAATGCGATACCGAATATCCCCAATACTGTCCTCAATATAGGACTGTCCATATAATGGGACTATTTCATTTCCCAATATGCGATTTGTCTTTTCCTGATTGACATTCAGACATATACTGGCGATACTGAACTTCTCGTCATTTAATTTGCACTCCAATAACCGCTCGACAAACGCTTCTGCATGTGGTAACTTCTTCCCTTTCATCACTAAGCATACCATTACTTGTCCAGTCGCCTTCCCGACACGGATCAAAATGTGCCGTATCAATCCAGTATGGGATTCCTCGCAATATGCCGATATCTGATATTCCTTCATAAAAGTCAATACAGTATCCAATATCACCTGATTACAAGGATGCTGGATCAGACAATCCGTATGGGGAATCACCTGATGGGTGCGTCCCGCATAAAATCCGGTTACCAGATGACCATCCCGGTCATACCCCACCGGAAACTGTGCTTTATTGCGATAATGATATGGCTCCTGCATACCCATAATAGGCTCCATGACAACTGGAGTTCCCGTATCTCTGCCCACATCGTCTCTTTCCAGCGGGGCAGATTCATCCGAACTCTTTTCCCCCGGCAACCGCACATCCAATCCGCCGATTCGTTGCAGGCAATGTGCAATCTTTTCCTGTTTCCACGCCAATTGACGCGGATAACTACAATGCTGCAACTGGCATCCTCCACACTGTCTCGCCACAGGGCAAGCTGGCTCCACACGATCTGGAGAGGGTTGTATCAGTTCCATCATCCGGGCATATCCATACTGTTTTTTGGTCTTGATGATCCGGGCACGAATCACATCCCCCACCAAAGCATCCTTCACAAAAAGGGCGTACCCATCTGCACGCCCTATTCCCTCCCCCTGGGACCCCATATTCTCGATCTCCAGGATGAGTTCATCATTCTTTTTCCAAGGTAGACTCTGTGTGGACCCGCCACCAGTCCCTCTATCCTGATGCTGTTTCTTTTTCTTCGCCATACTAATCTCCATTCCAGAACTGCTACTCATTCATCCTTTTGGCAATTCTGCCTAATTCATTGGAAAAACTACAATCCCATTGACACTACTTTCTTTTTTCCAAATAACCGGAACTCTGACGAATATTAGAATCCAGCAAGCGATTAAATCCTAACCATGCCAGAGTTGGGTCCGATTTTTCGTACAGTTCTGTCGTGGTTTGTAATTTTGCATCCGCATTGTCAGCAAAATTCAGTGCCATTGCTTCTGCTAATGCCGGTTTCTTTGGAGAACCATACTCCAGTTCTCCGTGATGCGCCAAAATACAATGTCTCAGTTCGGAAGCTAAAACTGGTGGGAACCCTGGAATCTCCTGTACCCACTTTCCGATCCATTCCGCACCCAAAAAGATGTGTCCCAGTAGTTGGCCATCATCGGTATACTCATTATTAGGAAAATCCGATATCTCATAAAGCTTACCTATATCATGAAATATGGCTGCTGTAATCAGCAGATCGTGATCCAGAATCTCATAATTCGCCGCAAAAAAGTCGCATAGCTTGGTCACTGCCAGTGTATGCTGCAATAACCCACCGATAAAACCATGATGTACCGACTTCGCCGCCGAATGTTCCTTAAAACACTTCACCAGCTCCTTATTTTCGATAAACACCATCTCACACAAACGATAGAGATGCGGCTCCCTCACCGTAGCAATATAACCCTTTAACTGCTCATACATCTCATCGATATCGTATTTGGAAGTAGGAATATATTCCTTGGGATCATATTCGCCCTCCTGCGCCTGACGAATGCGGTTGATATTGACCTGACGACTTCCCTGAAAAGAAGTCACCATACCATCCACCATGATAAAATCCATGGCATCAAATTCCGCGATACCATTGGTGAGTTCCCATACCTTGCCATCTATGATTCCTGATTTATCCTGTAATAGCAGGGAATAATACGTTTTCCCTGCTTTCGTCTTTAAGATCTGCTTAGATTTACACAGATATATTCCAAAAAATTTATTTCCCTCTTTGTACTCTTCAATGTATGTCATGTTGTTTCTTCCTTTCCATTATGCATATTCCCTCTGATCTGCTCTGGCAATTCCTCTGACAGACCATAATCATTATAATTCTAGCATACTTATTGGGTCAAAACAACACTTTGCGTCTTGAGTTTCCGCATTTTTAATTTTGTGATGTTTTTTGTATTAAAAGGCGCATGCTGCTATAAGCAACATGCGCAATATGCATATAAATTGCATCCGGAAAACAAGTTTTCCAAGTGCAATTTTATGCAATATTTCCACATCACAAACTGTGATGTGGACTTTTAACTTCAGTTAATGCAAAATACCGAAACGCAACTTCAGCATCTTCACTACTCATTTTCTTCATAACATTTTCTCAGTTTTTCCAATGCTTTTTTCTCAATTCTGGAAACGTAAGAACGGGAAATCCCATACATTGCCGCGATTTCCCGTTGCGTTTTTTCTTCTTTTCCTCCCAACCCATAACGCATCTGCAAGATTTCCCATTCCCTCTGTGTCAGGGCTTTCTCAATATACTTTCCCAGTTTTCCAAGGTTTCCTTGTCTGGCTACCTTTTCGACCACGTCTTCATCTTCATATTCCAAAATATCCATCAAATTGATCTCATTGCCCTCTTTATCCGAGCCAATGGAATCATACAGGTACACGTCATTTCTGGTCTTACGGTTTGCCCGTAGATACATGAGTATTTCGTTATCCACACAGCGGGCACAATAGGTGGCAAGCCTGATATTTTTGGAATCATCAAAGCTGTCGATCCCTTTAATCAAACCGATCGTTCCAATCGAAATCAAATCATCCATTTCCCGCTCATTTGCCTGATATTTCTTTGCAATATATGCCACCAGCCTTAGATTTCTCTCTACTAGGCAGTCCCTCGCCTGACGATCTCCCGCCTTACATCGTTCCAGATATTCCTGTTCCTCTTTGGCACTCAGGGGTTTTGGAAAAGACTGCACATCGACGAACCTCTTTTTCATTCTCCCTTCATTCTATGCAGGAGAATGCGCGTCCGTGCTTTTCCAACGTTTTTCGAGCTTTTCCTTTTTTTATTCAGCGCTTGTCAGTCCCGATACCTTCTATCCTTACCAGCCCCTACTCCGCATCTGCCTCTGCATATCTGTCGTCACTGAGGACCACCGCAACTTTCCACACCGGCTGATCCTGATAATATTCCTCCATCGTGATATCCTGATCGCCATGATACAGAAAGCGATCCACACCAGGAAAATAATTATTGTATATAACAGAAGTCCATGGACCATGATACTCCATATTGTATTGTTTCTGACCATATACCGGAATCAAACGTTCCGGCAAACTATCCATAAAATCCCGATACAACTCCTGTCCATGAAGCCGGACATTCGGGACCTCATACACATACAGTGCATGTTCCTCATCGACACCAGACAGGTCCGTTCCCTCTGGTACCACACCATCCTCCACAGCCTCTGAAACACAGGTAAGTGTATATTCATACCCCACATCAAAATATTCCGTCATACTGTCATAAATCTTGCCATCCTCATTTACCATGGAAAAGGAACCCGGATCACTGTTTACCATATCGGCACAATTTTGCGGCAATTCCACCAAGGCCTGGCTGTGCAACGGTTCCATCTGGTCATAAGAGACCTCCTCTCCCAATAAAACGATCGCCTCCTCCGTATATATACTGGCACTAAGCATAGTCCCCCCGCTGGCTAAACATAATAGCGAAAAAATCGCCAGATACACTCCCGGATTACTTTTTTTCCACATACGGATACGACTGGTGATCATCGTAGCAACCAACATACATATCAGCCAAACTGCCAGACAAAATCCCACATAACTTACCGCATTGGTATTTTCTGTCGTCCGGCTATTCCACCATATCTCCAACTGTACTAACCGGTCAAAATGGCAAAATGCCATATACCATAATCCCGCCACAAACACTCCACCTATTCCCACCAAACCTCTGAACCCCCATTTGGCAACAATAGCATTAATCACCGCCAATACACCATAGAGCATCATCCATATCAAATAGATGCGTAGCATCCCCAGCCCCAGATAGCGGATATCAAAAAGCTGGCCTGTGTCAACTCCGGCTATTCCATGCAAAAAGAGCCACACCCCCCCGCTTTGCAACACATAAAACAAACCAACAAACACGGTATAAGCCAACATATACCCGTGATCTACTATCACCCGGCTCAAATACCTTGACATGGTATTGCCAGGATACATACTGATGTGCTCATTCGCCAGCAAAGTATGGGAACGCGCCAGTATAATCAGAATTCCCACTACAACAATGCCACCATAGCCACCCAGAATATAGTATCTTTGTATGCCCACCCGATGTATAAACGCGATCAATGTACAAACAGATACGACCAGCAGAAAGATCCCTGTCACCAAAACACTAGTGATCCACGGTTTTTTTTGATGCATAATATAGATCTGCACCAATTTACGGACATTATCCCAAAAAGTAACCGTCCCCTCTTTTTTCTCTCTCGTCTCCATACGCTACCCCCTTTTCTAAACTACAATAGATAAAAATCCATCCTCTGACTCCAGCGATGTAAATCCAGATCGCCAGATGAATACCATGGAAAATCACTCCTCCATCTCTTCCGCATTGTTAAGATCTATTCCCCACTCATCCGGACAGATCACCACACGCAGCAATGATTCGGTCCCACTATACCTTGTATTGTAATGCTCATATCTTCCCAACGTCGTATTTTTCATAAATGCCTTCTGATCACCGTATGACTCATTCAAAACAATCAAGGTCCTTGTGGGTATCTCTACCTGATAATAATAATCACTGTCAATTTCTCCCTCCGGATCGACCTCCTGATCTTCTCCGTCGTAAGTATCTTGCACCAATGCCACAGAATCCTTGCATGCATTTAATATATCTTCACCCAGATCCTTACCATCATAGGTCAGGCTCTGGCTGCCTAACAACAATATAATATGATCCTGGTCTAATTTTGACTCATCAAATGACAATCCATACTCTTTAGCCTGACTGGCGGTGCAGACAACACTTGCAAATACATCCTCTGTCGAGAATGCTTTGTCATCGGCATCATTGATATATAACCACCGCATCATATAATCGCCCAAATTGGATCTTTCCTCCTCCGGCAAAGCGCTGACATCCACCGTTGTCTCGATATGATGATCGGTAAGCTGCTCAAATTCCGCCAGATCTACTGTATAATCATATCCGTCATGTCCGAACATTACACCAAAGATACTAGTCATTAAAAATCCGTATAGAAATACGAAACTAATCACTGCACGTTTCCTGTCAGATTTCCCCCAGGCTTTTACTGACTTTGCCAGCCACCAGGAAAGCAGCATACACACTACCCATATAAGTAGGAAAACGGTCACCAGCATCCCCAGAGAATATTTCTCCCCGTTATATAGATATACCAGCTCCCGTACCACTCCCCCGATATATCCTGTATACATCAAAACAATCACAGCACCAACACAGATCACTCCGATTGCATAAATAATAATCGGTCGAAAGCGTTCTAATAAAGTACACCACAAAGTGGAAATACCATGGATCGCTAACAATAGTGCCAGATACCGTACCACACCATAACATAGATAATGAATATTAAATAGACTGCCAGGTATGATTTCCTTATTAATGTGGCTAACCACCAACAGAGACACCCCTTGTATCAGATAACTCCATATGGAGGTCAAGACCAATATCATTATCATGATATGATACGTCAGTATTGTACTATAGTACCGGCTCATAACCGTACCCGGAAACATACTGATTTCATCTCTGGATAAAATATTATAACTGCCAAAAACCAGCGCGATTCCTGCTATAATCAGCACCATCATTGATGAATTTGAAGAATAAATACACCAGGGAATTGCATCATCTGCTGCCATGGCGATTGTGGATGAACAAACATTCCAAGCTGAGATCCATGTGATAATCCCTACGATAGAATAGATATGAATCCGGTGCTGCATTAGCAGAATTTTTGTAAGATTCCTGATATTAGACCATGTCGTTTCTGTATTCATAGATTCCTCCATTTCCAGACAAATTCTTTTTTTCGCAATACTCCTGCTAATCCCACAATGCACCCAGCTGTTTCTCTTTGCCCATCGTCGTCAGGTACACACACACATCCTCCGGTGACACCGCTTCTATCTCCAGTCCCGCCTGTTTGGCACTAACCGCCAGATCACCCCCTGCAGAACCGTGTAAGATCAACGCATCGCCCAATTCCCCGGTTTCCCGCTGTATGATCTGTTCCCGGAAAAGTCCATCTGCAAAAGCAGTAATTTTCTCTGCGGAACCACTGACCCGGCAAAGCATCTCCCGCACAGTATCCATGTCCTCATAAAACACCAGTTTTCCCTGATGAATCAGCACCATCTCAGACAATACACCATCCAGCTCTGCCAGATTGTGACTGGATATCACAAAAGTACGGGGATGCTCCATATAATCCCGCAACAAAATCTCATATGCCATCTTGCGTTTCTCGATATCGATCCCGATAAACGGCTCATCCAATAGCGTCACCTGACATCTGGCAGCCATAGCGCAAATAAAATGAAACAGACTTTTGGTTCCCTGGGATAATTGTTTGCAACTCTTCTTCCTTGGTAATCCAAACAAATCCATCATCTTATCGGCAAATTCCCGGTCAAAATGCGGATACGCAATCTCATAATATTGCAAAATATTTTTCAGTTTCTCCGTGGGAACCACTGGCAGATCATGCATGGAATAAATAATCTCACTGCGTATCGACATATCCTTCCAGGGATCTCCCCCCAGAATGCGAATCGTTCCGCCTGTAATTGACTCCAGTCCCACACACATCTTAAAAAATGTCGTCTTGCCACTTCCGTTTGCACCAATCAAACCAATAATCTGATCCCCGTGTAACGCCAGATCTAAATTCTCCAACGCCTGCTTCTTCCCATAACGTTTCTGTAAATTCTTTGTCTGAATCGAATAATCACTCATATTTTCCCTCATTTCTGCGAGACGAACGCTGTTCGCCCTGCCTATATCCCACATCACTCTATGCTACTATTACTATTTGCTATCTTCAAATTTCTCCCCTATCCTCTTCATTAATTCATCTCTGGAAATATCCAGTTTCTTTGCCTCCTGTACTAAAGTCTCGATAATCCCCATCAATGTTTCATCAATTTTCCGCTGCTTAATCATCTCCACCGCATCCTCCTTTACTGTCATGGCCTGCCCCCGGACCTTTTCTAACACACCACGTTCCACCAGCAGCCGAATCCCCTTGGCTGCTGTCGCCGGATTGATGTTAAGCTCTCTGGCAATCACCACCTGCGAATAACAATGATCCCCTTCCTGTAACCGACCGGACAGAATGTCATCTTCTATTCCATTCGCGATCTGGATATAGATCGGTACTACATCATTAAAATCGATCTTCACCAACTCACCTCCTGTTTTCCAAAAGCCCCTCTCGCTCTTTTTATTTTTATCTTCCATACCACATTACTCAAGTAATGTGGTAATAATATATCATTCCTTTCTCGATTTGTCAAGCATAAATGACTTGAGTTTCCGTATTATTCATTTTATGATTTTTTGTGATGTGGACTTTTCACACCAGTGAATGCAAAATACAGAAACTCAAGTAAATGAAAAAATCAAAAAAATAGCCACACAATCAGGATTGTATGGCTATACATCTATTTATCTCTGCAAGATTCGATATTTTGTTTTGAACCGCATGAGTTTCCCCCGCATAGGATGCCAGATAAAATATAGAAAAACCACCGTTGACACCGCATGGATCAGATCGAAAGGCAAGCCGGATAACTCTATGAGCCAGAACCCTGACAGACTGATGTCCTGACGCATCATCAACATGGAAGCAAAATTTACAATGGGTCCATAGATCATAAGTACCGTAAAGAATCCCACCACCGAAGCGATCCATTTACGATCTGTCTTGATCCAACCTCCCACCAGACCAATCAGACCAAATCCCAGCATTTGAAACGGAGTCCACGGACCCTGCCCAAAGATAAAATTCGACAAAAATCCCGATAAAATACCAATCAACATACCTGAAACAGGCCCAAAGATAGACCCGCTGACCAGGATCACCGCTGAGATCGGTTTAAACTGGGGAATCCAGAAAAACACCGCTCTGGAGATCGTCGCAATCCCACTCAAAGCTGCGATTACCACCACTTCTTTCGCCTGTAATTTTCTCCCATACCAGCTCAATAACACACTGATGCCACACAGAATCAAACACACTGCAGTCAGATAATAATGCCCCACGAGAAAATCTTTCACTCCAGTTCCTCCTTTGATATCAACGCCGGATTCCAACGGCTGATAAACGGTTTATAAAATACATTCTCACGAAACACCTGATGTGGCTCTCCCATGGAGGCAATATCCCCATAGAATAGTAATGCTGCATACGTGGCAATATCTCCCACCAATTCCAGATCATGTGTAATCACGATGATATTCTGCTGTTTTGAATACCTCTGTAATAAGGCTTCCACCGACTTCTTTAACCGATAGTCCATGCCCTTGGTAGGTTCATCCAGAATCAAATACTCTGCCTTTTTTAGCAGAAATTTGCAGATCGCCACCAAGTGCTGTTCTCCCCCGGACAAATCCAACGGATGGCACTCCATCAGCTTCCCGCACAACGTCTCGATTTCCTGAGGAATATCCGCCTCCACATCCAATTCCTGCCTGACAGTTTCCTTCGTAAAGATGGTCAATACATCCTGTGGCATCATGACGCACCGTGGTAATTGCTTTTTCCCGAAATATCCTGCCAACACTTTACCTAACGTGGATTTTCCTGCCCCATTCGGTCCGATCCAGGCATTGATCCCCTGATGGATTTCCAATTCTCTGACCGCCAGCACCGCCTGTCCCTCATAACTGCCACGAATATCCCGCAGCCGCCGGACCACCTGGGTATCACGCGCATCAGGCACCACTGCATATTCCCGCACAGCCGCTTCCGTATATCCCTTGCCATAACGTTTGATTTTCTCCCGCTCCGGCAAACTATTATAATGTTCCTCTGAAACCAGCGTCCCCTGCGCCAAAGTCACCTTGGTATCCGCGTGATCGTAGATGTATTCTGTATCATGGACCGCCACAATGAAACGAATCCCCTGTTCTTCCCGCAATCGAATCACCAGTTCCCAAAAGCTTCTGGCGGCAATGGGATCTAACATAGAAGTGGGTTCATCCATGACCACGAACTGAGGAGCCATGCATAATATCGATGCCAACACCAGTTTTTGCTTTTCTCCCTCTGATAAATCCGTGACCTTTCGCATAAACCAGTTCTCAATCCCCAGATAGGTACTGATCTCTGCTACACGGTTCCGAATCACATCTCTGGATACGCCCAGTGATTCCAGACCGAAGGCAAGTTCATGCCACACTTTATCGCATACGATCTGATTATCCGGTTGCTGGGACACGAACCCGATCTTTCCGGGTTTTACTTTTTTGATATCCTGTCCCATAAATTGCACAGAACCGACACACTCTCCGATGGCAGAAATTCCCGGAACCATCTCCCGCAACAATGTAGATTTCCCCGAACCGCTATCGCCGACAATAAGCGTAATCCCCTCACCAATCTCCAGAGATATGTCGTGCAGAATCACTTTGCCGGATATTGTTTTTTGCGAGATATCGATCTTCATTTCTTTCCTCCACTATCTCATATATCATACAACACACTGTTAATGCCATCCACCAGCCTTGAATCCCCACCGCAATATAAGGACAGAGGATCGTGTCAGGCTGTCCCCACAACCAAAGCAAATAAACACATAGCAGGAGAATGCTTTCTATCATATCCGCATACAGCAATCGAATCGGTGCATAACTGGTTCGCCGCCCGCTGCCATATCCCCGTGATACCATAGAATCCGAAACCTCTAATCCATTTTCCAGTGCCCAATTTACCAGAATTGACACCGTACGAATCGAAATAAACAGACGCTCCCAGAGACTTTCGCTGCTGCTTTCACATTTTTGAAATCGATATATTTCCTGTATCTTCCTGTGATAACGCTCCACGTTTCGGATCGCCATAGAAAATAAGATCGCCATAGACGGAGACAGATACCCGGTCACAATCACGATCTTGTCCGCTGTCATATGCCGGCTCATCAAAGCAGCAATATGGATCAATAATACGATCTGCAATCCCAGAACTCCCCCATAGACAAGGGATTCCAAAGTGACAACATTATCATTGAGATAAAACAAATATGTCTCGCCCCGATGATTTGTAATCCCATTCACGATAATTGCCATCCCTATGATGATGCCATCCATGCTCCATTGCCGCCAAAAATTTTTCCCCTTCACACACCACAATGCCACCAGACATATGAATAATGCAATGGGATTGTGGGTGGTTGCCACGATCAGCAGCCACAGTAAGTACCGCATCAATTCCACAATGGGATGTTTTCTCATAGCCATGTCTACCGCTCCTTATCTGTCTGTACCATCGTCCAGATCTTTTCCGCCACCTGTACAGGAATATCTCCACTGGATATACTCTCCCTCCGCTAACACATAGCGGGAACACCCGTAATTAGGGAACCAGCCATCCACTGCATACATCCACCCTGATAAAGGCCCGCAATCAAATTGACCGATATTATTGATACCTTCTAAATAAACAGAACCATAGAATTGTGTATAAGTAGACTCTACATTAATATTCCTTGCCTTACACTCTCTGGACAAGACATCCCAGACCGTCTCCCCCTCATAGCAGACCACTTTGGTCTTCGGAAGAATCACGCCATCCTCCGGCACATACTTCTCCAGTCCTTTCGTCAAATCATCCATGTGATTCAGAATGGTCTTAACATCAATACTAAGATATACATAGAACCGTGACGTCGTATCTACGGTTTGCTCCTCTTGATTCACTGGCTCCGGCTTGCCGGATGGAATCGGATCGGTATGATAAGCATCTTGCTTTTTATCTTTTCCATCCGATACTTTGCGTTTTGACGTTTGGGATTTTGCCGTTTTAGACGTAGAACCGTTTTGCTTGGATGCCTTCGGGGTGGCAGAGGTGGATTTGCTAGAGGATTGTTTCGTATCACCTGTTTTTGACGTGCTTTCAGCCTGATCGGACTCGGAAGGCTGCTTTGTCTGACTGGTTTGCTGCGGAGTCGGCGAGACCGAAGCCCTGCCATCCCCACCAGTTCCTTTCTCTTTGTCTTGCTTGGGATTAGCGGCTGTTTCCTCTCCCCCTGATTGCCTTGCATCCGTGTCACCGTCATTCGTTTCCGATCCACGGATTCCGTCTGGAGACATCGTGACATCCCCGGCCAGCTCTCTGGCTTCCTGCCGCACAGTATCCACAGAACGTATCCGTGTGTTTCCCAATGCGATCCCCGCCAGTACAAAAAGGAGCAGAACAGCAATGATGTATTTTATATTACGTTTCACAAATCGCTTCATATCTAACTCCCCTTTGTAAATGATCGCCTATTTCAGCATGACTATAACAAAATACCCTTGAAATGTCAATTTGGACGCGTTTCTTGCGTTTCCGCATTTTGCACCAAAAAACAGGCATCTGTCCCAAGTAAACTTGAACAGATGCCTGTCACTTTCCTGTATGCGCTGATAGCGAATGTGTCATATCCGAAATCCGTAGATGTTTTTGCGGATATCCAACATTTCCATATCGGTTTCTGATATGACGTCAGCACAGTGTTTTAATTTCTGTTCCATATCGGTGAGGGTTTGTTCGTCCAGATCGTCTTTTTTGTAGCGAAGCTGATGATCCAGGCTCGCCCAATAGTCCATGGCAATGGTACGAATCTGCACTTCCACACGCATCGGGCGCATCTTATCTGCAAAGAATACCGGCACCTCTATGATCAGATGCAAGCTACGATAGCCGTTTGGCTTCGGATTTTCGATATAGTCTTTCATCTTGATCAGCGTAATATCTGTCTGTGAAGTCAGCATCTCCGCAATGGTATAGATATCGTCGATAAAGGAGCAGATGACCCGCACACCGGCAACATCATTCAGATTCCCCCGAATGGAATCTACACACACCGGCAATCCACGTTTTTTTAGTTTCTTGGCAATACTAACCGGTGTTTTGATCCTGGACTTGATACTGTGTATCGGGTTTCTCTGATACCTGGATTTTAAATCATCATTTAATACTTCCAGCTTAGTGGTAACCTCACGAATACCACTGGAATACATCATCATAATCTGTTTAAAACGGGCTTCCTTCTCCAACATTACTCTATCGTCCCCGTCTAAAAACCGCTCTAAATAGTTTTTCTCTTCTGTACTGCTGTACATGATTACTCCCCTTTTCTGCGCTGCCTTTTTTCACGCCTTACTTTACTCTTCTTCCTCTTTTGCTGTCATGAATTTTTCGATCAAAGTAACGATACCATCCTCATCATTGGTTCCTGTCACATAGTCTGCCTGCTCACGTATCTCTTTAGACGCATTCCCCATCGCTACGCCCATTCCTGCATAACGCAGCATCGGCAAATCATTATAGCTGTCACCGACACAAATCACCCGGTCCTTGGATACATCCAGATGTTTTGCCAGCTTATCCACAGCAATACCTTTATCAATGTATTTTGGTAACAGTTCCACATAATATGGGTCCGAGCGGAATACATTGAGCTGACTGCCAAACCGTTCCTGCATGATGCGCTCCACTTCTTTCATGTGATCCGGTTCGCCAGAGACAAAGATCTTATTGATCGGAGCATGAATCTCTTTGGTAAAATTCTCCACCTCGCGAATGGATACCTGACATGCCTCCGCATCCGCCTGAACATATGAAGTGACACCTCCGGCCACAATCAATTCCTTAGCAGAATCATTATATGCCATTATGCCCACAGACAACTCCCTTGCTGCATCATAAACCGGCTGTACCATATCACCCGGCACCACTTGGTTAAAGATGCATTCTCCTGTCTTACAGTTTACCACAGTAGTACCATTATAAGCAATCACATACCCACCATATTCTTCCAATGAAATTCTGGATGCAATACTGCGAATCCCTGCGATAGACCGTCCTGACGCAATGGCAATCGTCTTACCTCTCTGTTGTGCGCCGATAATGGCCTCCCTTGTCACATCAGAAATCTGTCGGTCCGATCCGGTCAAAGTTCCATCCACATCCAAGACCATAACATCGAAACGATCTCCCTCTGGCTCTTCGATTCCCTTGACCTTGCGGAATATTTTCATAAATTCTTTTCCGGTAATGGTCTCATGCTCGATCAGGAAAGCTGCCAGTTGATCCAACGCTTCCCGGTCTCCGGATAATAACTCTTTCGCCTTCTGATGACATTCCCGCAGGATTCTCATAACTTCCTGATCGATATCGGCTGCCGTCGCCTCCCCACAATTTAAGACAGTGCGGCCATCCAGATATTTGTTTTGTACAGACTCCAACTCGATCAAACCAAATTTATCCGACATTCCATATTGCGTCACCATAGAGCGCGCCAACGAAGTGGCTTTCTCAATATCATTGGAAGCCCCGGTGGTAATAGAATCAAACACAATTTCCTCCGCAGCACGTCCACCAAATAACGTAATGATCCGGGTCAGAATCTCCTCTTTACTCATCAGATATTTTTCTTCCTCTGGAACCTGCATCACATATCCCAGAGATCCCATCGTGCGCGGTACAATGGTAATCTTCTGCACCGGCTCTGCATTTTTCTGCAATGCCGTCACTAGGGCATGTCCCACTTCATGATACGCCACGATACGTTTTTCTTCTTTCCCCAGGATGCGGTCTTTCTTTTCCTTACCGGCGATCACCACTTCCACCGCTTCAAACAAATCCCGCTGACTGACAGCGCGTCTGCCCGCACGCACTGCCATGATCGCCGCTTCATTGATCATATTCGCCAGATCCGAACCAACCGCTCCACTGGTTGCCAACGCAATTTCTTCAAAATCCACCGACTCATCCATCAAAACATCCTTGGCGTGTACACGCAATATATCGATACGTCCACGCAGATCTGGTTTCTCCACAATGATCCGGCGATCAAAACGTCCCGGACGCAATAATGCTTTGTCCAATACTTCCGGCCGGTTAGTGGCACCCAAGATCACAAGACCTTTGGAACTATCAAAACCATCCATTTCTGACAGAAGCTGGTTTAACGTCTGCTCACGCTCATCATTTCCACCACCATACTGGCTGTCTCGACTCTTACCGATCGCATCAATCTCATCAATAAAGATGATACAAGGCGCCATAGACTGCGCCTGCTTAAAAAGATCACGCACACGGGATGCTCCCACACCCACAAACATTTCCACGAAATCAGAACCGGACAGGCTAAAGAACGGTACATGAGCCTCCCCTGCCACAGCTTTTGCCAATAAAGTCTTACCCGTTCCCGGAGGTCCCACTAACAAAGCACCTTTTGGCAGCTTAGCACCTATCTCCGTATATTTTTGCGGATTGTGCAAAAAATCCACCAACTCGTTCAGGGAGTCCATGGCTTCCTCCTGCCCTGCCACATCTCGGAAAGTAACACCGGTCTCTTTTTGTACATACATCTTGGCATTGCTTTTCCCAACTCCCATGATGCCACCGGAATTGCGGGATACCATACGGAATACAAAGAATAAACCAACCCATAATAACAGAATCGGCAAAATCGTCGAGAGAAACATATACATCATATTGGCAGAACCGCTGGTCAATTCCTTGGAAAATTCCACGTCTGCTTCACGCAAACGGTTCACCAGAGTATAATCCATCGAGATAATTCCTGTATAATATGTC
>JAUNIU010000277.1 GCA_030523265.1 Eubacteriales bacterium
TTACCATCTCTGATGTACATACATAATCCTTATTCTGTGGAATCCTTATTCCTGTTATATCCTCACGAATTACTCGTTCGATAAAATCACATAAGTTATCAATATAAATCATACTTCTTCTATTTTTTATTTCTGGGAATACAGGCGTTTTGAGTGCTAATGAGCGAAGTCTTTGATAATTACCTTTGCATCCCCCCGCTCCATAAACCATAGGTGACCGGATAATAGCCACATGGAACTCATTATCTGCAAGTTTTTGTATTTTACGATCTGCCTGCATTTTAGATTTTCCATAATATGTCGTCGGCTTCTCCTTTGTATCTTTCCGGATAATTCCCTCATTCAATCCATAAACAGAAAGGGTACTCATCAAAATGAATTGACCAACACCGTCTTGTTTGGCTCTTTTTGCCACCGCACAAGCAAGATCCCTATTCACTTCATAATATAAATGGGCATTATCCTTTGTTTCTTTCTGATGTGCAATACCAGCCACATAATAGACAACTTGGTAGGGGGACAAATCAATCTCTGATACATATTTCCCTCTACTCGACATAATTGTCACGTTGTATCCTCCTTTATTTTGCAGCCAACTATAAACGGCATTCCCTATATAACTTCCTTCACCAAATATCAAAACATTCTTCATAATAGTTATTATCCTCTTAATATGGAACAACTCCAATTCCTCTTCCAAATGTAATAACCTTTATTCCACTAAAATTACTATTCAAAACAAATTCCACTTTTCCCAACAAACACTTCATTGATATCCTATTTTTATATGTACGGATCAGCTTCATATCTGTAATGGGATTGATTCCACGACGGTCGACATCTGTCTTAATGCAGTGGAGTCCCATATTCTGAAAATCTGCTTCATGCCCGACAAAGGGCATACTCAGTACCACTTCGTTTTCCTTCATCAGTTCCGCGATCAACTCTCTGCGAAACCGCCAGAGCATATAGGAATGATTCGTGATAATCAGTATCTTATTTTTCTGTGTTTGTTTCACTATGTATCACTCCTGTTCCGCCTTCCACTACGCCATCGCTGCGCAGCACCGAAAAAATCGTACCCACAAAGCATTTCACATCCATCCCAAAACTCCTGTTTTGTACGTAATAGCCGTCCAGATCCGCCTTTTCTGCAATTTCCAGTTCATCACGCCCATGAATCTGCGCCCAGCCGGTCAGCCCGGGCATCACATCATTTGCCCCATACTTCTCCCGTTCTTCCAAGAGATCATACTGATTCCACAGTGCGGGACGCGGGCCAATGATCGAGAGATTATGCTGTATTGCGATATTCCAAAGCTGAGGAAGTTCATCGAGGCTGAGTTTGCGCAGGATACGCCCGGTCCGCGTAATGTAACTCTCCGGATTTTCCAACATATGTGTCGGCACATCATGGGGCGTACTCATTTTCATGGTCCTGAACTTCAATATATTAAAATATGTGTATTCTCCATTTTTCTTTTTCCCGACCCGCTTCTGCCGGAAAAGAACCGGTCCCGGATCATCGATCAAAATGGATAACGCTATGATGCCATATAACCAGGATAAACAGATCAGGCCCAATATGCCCAATATACGGTCAAACAGCCCTTTTATATACTTTGTGTAAAAAGATTCTTTTACCATAAAACCCTATCCTTATCTCTCTTTCTCCCCTGTATCTTCCTTCATGGATTCGGACTGTTTTTCATTACACAATCCCCAGTTCTCTCCCCCTCAGCGCCGCCTGCATCCTGTTCTTGACGCCCAGCTTTTTATACATACTGTAAATATGGCTTTTCACCGTCGTGATCTTCAGGTTCTGCTGCTCGCTGATCTCAGCATTTGACAGTCCCTGGCAGATTGCCTGCAGGACGATCGTCTCCATCATGGTCAGGGATTCACCCTGCTCCAGAGTATTCGAAATACTTCTCTTTTGGGCAGTGCGCTTTGCCTTCCTTAAGATCACATCCAGATAATCCTCCACCGGCATGCGTAGCACATTTCCATAGTTGTATTTTTTCTTTCGCTTCCAGCCGCCCGGAATGTTTTTCTGCATCCATTCCATATAGGCCTCCAGCACCTCGACGCCTGCATTTCCGTAGATCGTATAGAAACCTACATATCGGCAGGAACCATTGACCAGAAAAGATTCGATCACATTTTGAAGTGCCTGCCCGTGCTGTTCCATATGCCAGTTCACAACGGCCTGTTGGAACAATACTTCCGCATACAGCCTTGTCATGCGGCAGCGTTTCAGGTAAGGCATATTTACCTGCAGCAGTCTGCCCGCCTTTCCATACTGGCGCAGCATCAGACATCCCCTGATCCGAAAGACCAGTTCGGTATATGTCATCTCCGAGGCTTCTTTATTTTCAGCAGCCAGCAGCCAGCGCCCGAGATTTTCCCGCTTGTTCAGCATGTAAGCAAATATTCCCATGACGGCTTGTGTCGTCCGCACACAAACAGGATCCTCTGTATCGGAAAGCGCATCTGCCAGCCCACAGATCTTATCCCTCAACTCTTCCTCCGGCTGCATCGCCTGCATAAGACAATATAAATACAGACCCGCAATGCCATCCTTCCATTCCTGCGCTTCTTCGCTGCCATTCCTTATTTTTTGGAGAAATGCCGGCTGTGCGATCTGTGACAAC
>JAUNIU010000278.1 GCA_030523265.1 Eubacteriales bacterium
ATCTGCGCGATAGAGTTGGTAAGGCTGCAAAGGTTAAAGAAGTGGTAAAATAATCGATTGTGTGATGCGGGAGAGTGCGGTCCATTTTGGGTCGCACTTTTTTCGGAAGAGGAAGGAGGTCATACTGATGTGGTGTCCAAATTGTAAATTAGAGTACCGTAAAGGCATCCAGGTTTGTGCGGAGTGCGGTGCAGAATTGGTGGAGGGAACCGCCGCCGATTTTTATACCGTGGATATTTGTGAGTTTAAGGATGAAGCGGTGGCAGATCGTTTCCTGGAGTATTTGAATTATTCCGGTCTGGAACAGGCAAAAAAGGTGGAAAAAGAAGGCGAAAAAGGGATCTATATTGTCACAGTTCCAGAGAAACAGCAGAAGAAGGCAGAAAAATTATTCCGTGGATTTGTGTTGGCGATGGAAGAGGAAAAGATGGCACAGGAGCTACAGAGTCAGGCTGTCAATGATCCGGCAGGAGATACGGATGTTTTAGAAGAGGCAGAAATGACGGAGGAAATGCCAGAAGAGAACCCGGACGAGACAACATCGGAAGATGATGAGGACGAGGTGGAATATGACTGGGATGCCGAAGAACAGGAAAAGGCCCCGGAGGAAGATGTCTTTGACCGGGATAGTGAAGTGCAGAAGCAGGCAGATAATTTACTGCTTTCAGACGAGGTGGACGAGGATACCAAGGATTTATTGTATACCGTTGCAGAAAGCTACACAACGAAGGAAGAAGAATATAAAGATCTGAAGTTTTCGGGTATTACATTTGTGCTATTTTCTATTTTGGGTGGTATTTTCCTCACACTCTGCCAATTGGAGATTTTACCGATCCGATATGAGAAATTTGTGTTTATTGCCATTGCATTGGTATTTGTGATCTTTTTGGTGATCGGTGTTGTCAGCTTTATCAAGGCATCCAAAGTGAAGTTAGAGATTCCGGCAGAGCAAAACAAGACAGATGAGATTTTTCAGTGGCTTAGTGAAGAACTGACACAGGAGATCATGGATGGATGGAGAGATGAAGAAGTGACAGATGTGGAAAATGACTTGCTCATTACTTCCCACATTCGTGCCAGTCTGATCAAGAAATATTCCACGGAGTCCGTTGCTTATCTGGAGTATATTGCGGATAAATATTATAATGAACAGTATTTGACAGAAGATGCGAAAGAGGTATGATGCATAAGCGAGGGATCGTCTGGTTCTGAAAAATGTTTTAAGGAAGCAAAAGTGAGATCATGCTTTGGACGTAATGAAAAAAGCCGAAGTTTTCTCTGGGAAAGACCAGAGGGACCTCGGCTTTTTGTATGGATAGACATTTCAGAGTGTTTTTGCCGCACAGGAAATGTCTATAAGGTAATGCCATTTTTCTGTAACAGCATACGGGCACTCTCCACAGAATCCACACCTGTTTTATTTTTGATAGGTGCAAATTCCTTTTCCCGCTCCACCTCAAACGGCAGGCAGGTGTCCATGAGTTCGATCATATCCAAAATCAGGGTTTCAAACTTATAACCATTGGGTTCTGTTGGATTAACCGGATTAGCATCATCATCGATGAAAGGTATCTTTTTCTCCACGATATGCAACGGCATTTCTGTTTTACAGATCGCTTCCAGAGAGGAGATGCGGAATAGGTAGTTCAATATCACGCCGAAGTTATAAGCCGGATCGCCGTTCTCATCTTTGGTATCGCGTAGTTGCGGGGTCTGTTCGTAGTATTCCACGATGGAAGGATGTCCGTCTTTGAGACACATGACACCGACTTTCTCATCCGGATCGTTTTTGCGGACTACTTTTGCGCCTACACTGCAATTTTGGGAAATGGTGGCGCCTACAAAGCATGGATCGGCGATGCGTTGCAGTACATTATCTACAGCAAATACATTGAGCCACTCGATATGATTCATACGAATGAGATCCATTAAGCCTGCGTTTTGTAAGGAAGAAAACCATCCTCCGTTGCCGTTGGGAGATGTGGCAATCTTATATTTGTCTTCCAGATAGACTTGTCCCTCGTAGGTAGAAGCCGGTGCCATATCCTGTTGGAAAAAGTGGATATATTCTGCCCGGTATCCAAAGAAATCATGTGCCTGAAAGAAACTGGTAGTATCTTGATGGTTTTTATCGCTGGTCATGATAAAAAGATGAATCCAGGTATCGGCTTGTCTGACTACATCCAACAGATTGGAAATGATACGTTCAAATATATAAACAGGCTTAGTCAGTCCAATATCATACATGCCCTTGGGATGGTCAGAGCCTAATCGGGTGCCCATACCACCTGCCAATAGAACTGCTGCCACGCTTCCCTGTCGTATGGCGGCGAGACCTGTCTGTGTAAATGCTTCCCGGTTTGCTTCGATTTCGGGTATCTGCATGGCTTTGATAGGAGTGATCACTCCTTGTGCTTTGTTTATCCCGGATGGTTTTTTAATCTGTTCCACAACAGAGAAATCCGTTTCATCGATCTGCTTTAATAGATGCGCCTGTTCGGTTGTAGATAATTCCTCATAATATTTCAGGATATGCTCCTGAGAATACTGTGCCAGTTTTTTCTGTGCTTCTTGTAAATTCATATATACCTCCCCCTAACATTTCAAGAAAAAGGTTTGAAAAACCTTCATT